>NZ_JAAHHU010000785.1:0-2213 GCF_010672095.1 Moorena sp. SIO3I6
ATAAGAGGTTACTTGTGAGCTATTAGTAGGTTTAGCAGTAGGTAACTACATCTAATTTAATGACAAAAGTGTTTTTGATTTAGCATCAATAAGCTGTAAAAACTCTAGACATACTAAATTAATTTGAATAGGATTACACCAGGACTCAAAAATTATTGATTTCTAGTCAAGAACACACATGACAACAGACATTAATTATTTATTTGAAGAAAATACCATGGCTAATATTGCAATTTCTGACCTACATCCTGTTGGTGCCAACCTCTTCGAGGATTCTGAAAGCTTTATGATGGATTTATCTGATGATCAACTAGATGTTAAAGGTGGCGCTACTCCAGTAATTCTCACTATTGTAGTTTTGACGCTGATCCCTCAAAAAGCTTATTGATAAATGAATTAAATTTTATAATCTACATTCCGCATCCTAAAATTGCTCCCTAGCGGAAATTTTAGTCTTTTAGTCCAAGAGTAATCTTGGGCTTTTTTTTACTGTGGTGGCTCAGCAGCAACACACCCTCTTCAGGCATGCTATTTATAAATGACTCTATGTAATTGTAATTTTGATACCTTTTTTGAACATAAGATGCTGCGATTTAAAAAAAACTTCTGTGGAGGATACTGAGGGATAACTCTTGGCAGCCTTGATGTCTTAGGTGTGGAATCCACTAACTAAAACAAGCACTCTGAGAGTGCAAAATTGCTGCAACAGCATGTGCAAAACCTTGCCGGTGACGGTAATCTTTCGGAACAATCCATTGATAGAGTTGGTTAATCAGTTGAGGATAGACAAGGGGGGCTTCCATTGGATTAGCTCTGAGTTGGGGAACTTAAGCTTCTTATGGAAAGCCCGCTCTTGGTGATCTGTGTCTCAGTTTGAGACTAGGTAATGGTGCGCTTTCAGCACTTTATACATCACTAGGCTCTAGTTGTTAGAGAGGCTTATCCTTCTTCCAATTTCCACGGTTATCATAAACACGCTTTATGTCTGCTATTCCATCACCATTGGTGTCTATATACTGGACAAGTCGTCCGCCAGATATGTATTGAAGCTGATTTTTATCAGACAAATCAATAAGTTCAGATTCACTTAGTTGAAGTTGGTTGATTTTAATATTAGCCATTTTATTCTTTCTCCTTTGTTGTTGTAAATAGAGCTTGAGTACAAGTTTCAATCTCCAACTTAATAATATCCTATTCAAATCAAGATAACAACCTTAAAACATGACTTAAAAGTTACACATATGGTTTGATAATTTATAATTAAAAGAGTATATTTAAGTTTGATTGTATTGAACAGAATTTAAATGTATTTAACCAATATAAAGCATAAAAAACTAAAATTAAAAGATTAAATTGAGACATAAGGATTACAGTTATGTCTAAAAAAAAATAATACTCCAAGTAATCTCATCAAAAAAGCGATCGCCCCCGGTAAAGAAGTGCGATCGCTTGCAGCCAATTGAAACCTGAAAATTGTAATTATGTCTGGATTTGAAGAGGGGTCACGGTAAGTAATCTAAAACAAGAAGCGATCGCATCCTAAAATTAATGCGATCGCTCTTCTAAAAATAGCAAGAATACAGCCTCTAGTTAATTGCTTATTTTGGCGTTGATACTTCCCGCATGAGTTCAGAAGGATTACAATTGTCTGTGACAACTTGCGGACAGCGAAAACACGCTGCTTTGCCTTCCTGATTCCACCATCTACAATCCTTCCGTATGGCACAAGCTGGCAAGTTTTCCTCTACTGCTGGTAAGTTCTCCACAATTTGCGTAGCTAAACGGCAGTTTGTGCCATCAAAATGCTGACAACTTTTCTCTGCACAGGGAGCAGATATACGAAACACCTCTGTGGGTGTAACTGGAGCAGCTAAACTCACCAGTTGTTCAGTAAGAGGTTGCGCTTGCTTTAAATAAGTAACCTGGGGCTTCTCTTTGGTACCATTTACAATCCCAAATACATGGCTATTTTCTGACTCAGGTCTAGCACTGGGACAAAGTTTAGTGTTACTGGAGCTATTCATGATCACAATTTTATTTTATCAGTTGGCCACAGAAATCAGTATGTTAAATTACATTTCTGAAGGATATCACTTGGACATTGAAATCAATTACTCAGGCTATAGCGGTTCCTGATCTACTCAGGTGCCATTTGATAATAACAACTAAAATAGGAAAATCCCGTGTACTCTACTTGGGTGGAAACCGCTATA
>NZ_JAAHHU010000786.1:0-2212 GCF_010672095.1 Moorena sp. SIO3I6
TCACCGGGATGGAACTCTGTCTGGACCAAACCTAGACGCTCTAAGGGAACTAGCAAGTCATATATCGATCCCCGTGATTGCCTCTGGGGGTGTCAGTTCAATCACTGATCTGTTGAGTCTACTTACTCTCGAATCTCTAGGCGTTAGCGGTGTAATTGTTGGTCGTGCGCTTTACACCGGAGATATGTCTCTCAAAGAAGCTATTCAAGCAGTCGGTCCTGGAAGGTTACAAGATATCCCTCTAGATATGGGCTTTTCTAGCTTTGCTTGATCACTCGTCAATGGAAAAAGGGAAAATTGATCTGATTCGAGCCAAATACCCCATGATCAGTTTTTCATTGTCAGGGGCAATATTTTAAGAGAATAATTTGTATAACTGCTTCCTGATTACACTGTAAAAGTTTAGTAAAGGGGGAAAGGGCAAGGAATTATAACCATTGACCTTTTCCTTTTTATATTTATAACTTAAATTCAAGACCATACTACTCAACTCAATTCCATTCTTCAAGTGTTATTTAGCTACACAGGAGGATAAGGGAATGGGGAGATAGGTAGATAGTGCTACCTATGAATGTCACTTGGTACCAGCAAACACTATTGCCCTAACTTAACCATTCCTTCATTTTATCCGGATATTTGATAAGTTTTGCGTAAAATTTTCCAGTTCTAGTGTCAAAAACTAGTTTGTTAACACAAACTAACTACAGAGCTGATGGTTAGTGGCAACTACCGAAGGTATGATAGGGGAGCGATTAGCCATAGCTTCAGTTACTCTTGAACATAACTTAAACCAATAAATCAAAAGGCACATATAGAGATGGGCAATAAATCAGAGCTTTTCCCACAGGGGAATGGTAAATATATCCACTCACAGCCCGTCATCTACCACACTAGAAACTCAAAATACTATCAGGATGGGCGTAAGCTAGAGGAGATTTGGACGATCATACGGCGTCGCTTTTTAGTGGCTGCTGGTGTAGCAATTACGATAACAGCTAGTATTTTTTTATGGACCTCTAATCAGAAACCTCTGTACGAAGGCAAGTTCCGACTCAGTCTGGAGCCTCTGACAGCACAGGATGATGATGAAAATCAATCGACACCAGCTTTTGAAACCTTGGCTTATAAAACCCAAATGCTGGTACTGCGTAGTGAGAAACTCATCACTCCCGTGATTGAGGAAATAAACAAGCGCTATGGCAAAACTAGCTACAAGTCTTTAGTCAAGAATAATCACCTGAGGATCAAACATATTGAAGGAACTAGTGTCTTAGAAGTTCGTTACCGGGATAGTGATCCTCAAAAAGTTCACTTTGTTTTAAAGCAGCTTGCCGATAATTATATCAATTACTCCCGCCAACAAGAAGCAAGTTACCATCACAAAGACCTTGAGCTAGCAAATAGAGAGTTGCCTCAAGTACGCCAAGAGGTAGACAGACTGGAGGAAGAACTGCTGAAGTTGGAGCTAGGGTACAAGTTAATCGACTATGATCATCAAAAACAGCAGCTTTCAACTCAGATTAGCCAGATTAAGCAACAGCAATTAGATACTGACATCCAGCTTAAGGAAGCTCAGTCCTTCTACCAGATCATTTCTCAAAAGCTAGGATTGTCATCAAATCAGGTCAAGGACTCTCGCGCCTCGGAGTTAGCTCTGGCTCAAGTGACTTTGGCTGAAAACCCTTACTACCAAAAGATGCTCAACCACCTAGAAGAGGTTGAGGCTGAGATTGCTATCGAGTCAAGCCGCTATACTCCAAACAGTCCCACCATCAAGACCCTACAGCAGCAAAAGTATAATTTCTTATCCCTGTTACGCTCTGAAGCTGAACAGGTACTGGGGATCAAACTTACAGATACAGATGTTCCTAAGGTATCACCCAATTCAATTCACCAGCAGCTCACTCAACAACTGGTAGATCAAAGCATCCAAATATCAGTTTTGCAAGCACGACAAGAAGCTCTTGCTGAGGAAGAAGAAAGTCTTGAGCAAGACATGAAACAGATGTTGGTGATAGATCCAAAGTACACCAGTTTACGGCAGAAACTTACAGAGACAACCCAACGATTAGACACTCTGTTGGCGCTTAAGGAAAGCTTCCAGCCTTATTCTTGGGAACTTATTCTCAAACCCAAACAGCCTCAATATCCGATTCCGCAACATCAGGAACTTCAGATTATTTTGGGAGCGATCGCAGGTATATTACTGGGT
>NZ_JAAHHU010000787.1:0-2211 GCF_010672095.1 Moorena sp. SIO3I6
TTTGCACCACATAATTCCAGTCTTCCTCGGTAAAGGGTTCGATGGAAATGGTTAATTCATAGGGCTCCGGAGCAGTTCCTTGAACTTTGGCGACTACTTGTGGTCCTAGAAAGTCAATACTGAGAATGTTGCCTTCTTTGGCATAGATACGTCCCCGTTCCAAACGCTTTTTGAAGCGATAGGAATTGAGTAAATCATTCCAACGTTCTACCCACCATTCTTGGGTTTCGATTTCGTAGTTTGTCATTTATATAGTAAAGGGAATAGGGAACAGGGAGTAGGGAGTAGGGAGTAGGGAGTAGGGAGTAGGGAGTAGGGAGCAGGGAGTAGGGAGTAGGGAGTAGGCAACAAATGCTTATATTAGCACTATAGCTTTTTATAGTCTAATGAGGTACACAATATTTTTTCGTTCTTCCCTGTTACCTGTTCTCTGCTTACCTGTTCTCTGCTTACCTGTTCTCTGCTTACCTGTTCTCTGCTTACCTGTTCTCTGCTCCCTGCTCCCTGTTCCCTAAAAACCCAGAAATATGTACTCAATAAAGTCGCAAACCGCTATAACTAAAACTTTGACACTGGAACTCGTAACACTAATCCTGGATAGATCTGATCAGGACGGTTAATCTGGTGTCGGTTGGCTTCTAATATCCGAGGAGACAATCTGCCGTCACCGTAAACTTGTTGGGCGATGGCGAAGAGGGTGTCTCCGGGGATGACAGTGTATTGATAGAAACCAAAGTACCGAAGCAGCAAGGCGTTGCCGAAAACAATTGGCACGACTACCTGATTGGTTTCACTGCCGTTTGCTGCTGAGATACTGAAAATTTCAAGGGTACCTTGGGGGGTTGCTGGAACCATTTTCAATGGCAATCCTACCGAAAAGTTAGCGAGGATGCCATTACCGCCAACAGTGAGAAAATTCCGGAATAACTTGGTACCATTATTGTCCCGGACACGGAGGTGAATGATGTCTTCAAAGCCAGTAGCAATGCCGCAAACACGGATGGGATTGTCAACAATATCGTGGGGTAGGGGCTGACGAACGGAAATGGTAGGTAGACTGTTTCTTGGCTCAGGGGTACTTGTGTAAACCTGTGAAGTTTGGTGGCTAATCTTGCTATTGGTGTTTATTGTGTTAATCATGACTAGCTCCTGTGGGTTAGTTGATCCGGCGAGAAGCCTCATGATTTTAGCGAGGCTTGCTTTGCATTATGGACAATGGCATCAAGCTTCAACAGTACCCAACAAGGGTACTTTTTTGTTTGTGAGCTCAAGGGGTGACAACAAGGCTACAAAGCTCTCTGGATAACAGATAGAGCGTTAAGTCCTCTGGGGAAAATTGAGCTGTTTGTGAGGTTTGAGATTGATCAGACAAAAAGCTAAATCTGACCAGGTATTGAGAGATTGAACCCAATCAGGAGCATGCAATCCAATCCAAAAAGAACTATGTCGCTCCGTTGAACATTCTGTTTCAGTTGGACGAGAAATATACTCAGTCACTCTGATATTTTGTAACAATGTTCCCTGTAAAGTAGCTAAAGTATAAGCGATAGACATGAGTAAGACTTTTGGCTTATAAGCGTCGCTCATTCACTTTTGTATTTTCGAGAGGTGCGCTTTCCTATGACGCATTAAAACGGGGTCGCACCTCTCCGTGATGCTTCATGATCTGATCTAGATAGTGAATCCAATCTGTACCGTTGTGGCAGTTTCAAAACTGCCCTACTGATCAGTGTAGGAAGTTACTCATAGCTATACACTGATCAGTGTAGGAAGTTATTCATAGCTGAATTACTAACTCAAAGGTGATTTAAATGGCTAGAATCAAAATAGAAGAACTGACTGAGAAATCAACCAAAGACTCATCAGGAAGGGGTAACACCTTATTGGCCTTGACTGACGACGAGTTAACCAAGGTGTGCGGCGGTTTTATAGCTGGCGGCAATAAACGTCTTGATTCGGTAAATGCAAATGTGCCTATTTGGCCTTGACAGTCTGTCTGGCAAGCAGAAAAGCACCAGACAGAAAAGTACTAGATAGGTTTAGTACATCGGGAAAGTCTGGTTTGACTATGCAATGAGATTGAATTCCCCAGACAGAGCGATGCCCTCCCTTCCCCTTGGATCGGAGGGCATCTGTTCTGGAGGAGCGACATGAGAGCTAAAAAGTAGACTGTATAAGCTGCATCGCTGGTCAATAATTATCGAACTTATG
>NZ_JAAHHU010000788.1:0-2206 GCF_010672095.1 Moorena sp. SIO3I6
CTGCCACAACGATATAGATTAGACTATCGGGTAGGTCAGAGGGATTACTCCCTCTTCGCCCCCTAAGCACCGTGCGAACGAGTCTCCCGGTACACGGCGCAACCAACTCCGAAAAACACGTTATTCTGTGCAACCCTTTTCCCTTCGTCCCGGTTTTGTGCCTTTTGGTTTTTGTTTCCGGTTTTTGGGAGGGGTTTTTATCCCTTCATACAGTCTTTTTTGTATTTCAGGATTAGTTGCCCCCAAGGCATGGATGGTGTGGTGACATTCCTCATGGACATAAACTAGATTGTTGTACTTATCTTGTCCTCCATGTTCTTTGGGAACGATGTGGTGTAGATGTACTTTGTTGTAGTCCCCCAATTGTTGTCCACAATATGGGCATATGTAATTTTGCCTTAAGGCTATTTTATTCTTGCCTTTAGGTAGTCTTCCTTCAGCTGTTTTCTTACTCTGCCTTTCCTTCCTTTTCCTCCAATATTCTTGAAGGTCGGGATTATCTGGAGAGTAATTGTGGGTGACTAGTGTATGTCTGGTTATCTTTGTCCATGAGGGTTTTTCCAAGTATTGTTCTTTGCTTCCGAAGACTCGTGTGTCTTCCCTACCTGGACAGAAACATCCGAAATGTTTTTCCTTAATCCACTTCCATTCTTTCTGAGGGTATCTTCTCTTACACCATCTTACTAGCTTCCAGGAGATGTAATCATCTAATTTACTAAACGTATCCTTCGCCACCACTCCATCGTGGTAGTTTGTCCAACCCCTTATAATTGGTTGTAATTTCCACATAAGGTGTTGAACAGATGCCCCTTTTAGTTTTGCGAATTCTACTTTTATCTTCTTCTTGATTCCTTTTAAGCTTTTGTTTGATGGTTTGATTAAAGTTATATACCCTTTACTTCTGGTTGTGGTTTTATATTTCCGTATGTTCCATCCCAAGAAATCAAAACCATCTGTTAGGTGAGTTATTTTGGTTTTTTCTTCGGATAGACTTAGTCCTTTCTTGGCTAACCATTCTTTCGTGATTACCTTGGCGTTCGTGGCATCTTCTTTGGATTCTGTTAAAATCACAAAGTCATCCGCAAAGCGTACTATAGTTCTATTCGATTTATTTCTCCAAGTGTCTTCACCTTTTTTGGTTTTTTCTTTCCTGTATGTTATCCCCAGTTCCTTTTCTAACCCATGTAATGCTATGTTCGCTAACAGTGGACTGATTATTCCTCCTTGTGGAGTTCCAGTCTCTGTTGGGTGGAATGTATCCTTGTCTACATATCCTGCCTTTAACCATCCATGGATTAGTTTCTTTGCTGGGAAATTACCAATGGCTTCCATTAACGGTTGATGGGCTATATTGTCAAAGCATCCTTTTATGTCTGCTTCGACTATCCACCATTTCTTGTTTCTTTCACCATTGATGTTCAGGAATATTCTTTGTCGGGCGTCATGGGCGCTTCTTCCTGGCCTAAAACCATAAGATGTGGCTTCAAATTGAGCTTCCCATGTTGGTTCCAAAGCATTTTTGACTATGGCCTGTAAACATCGGTCCGTGATACTCGGTATTCCTAACGGTCTTTGTTTGCCATTGGGTTTTGGTATGTAGATGCGCCTTGTGGGCTTTGGTTCCCAGAGTTTGGTTTTTGATAAGGTGTCCACCATTTCTCCTCTTTCTTGAGGATTTAGGGCTTTTTCTTTATCAACTCCCGCCGTCCTTTTCCCTTTATTGTCTTGGGTTGCTTTACGAACTGATACTTGGATGTTGGATTGACTCCTGAGCATTAATCTCTGGAGTTTGTTTACCTTCTTCCAATCCCCTTGACGTGTTGCCTTAAAAATTCTTTGTCTTAGTTTCCTGACCTGCCTGTAGGCTTTTTTCCAATCTATGGAGTGCCAATTGGTGGTCTGTTCAGTTACGATACCCACGTCTTTAGACGTCGGTTCTATCTTTTCCATGTACAATTTAAGTCAACTAATAACTTTTCTTTCCTTGGCTCGAAGTCAGCTCTGAAATTCAGCGCTCTTTCGAGCGAGGGATTTCCCTCTATCCGACCGGTTATTTATTCCCGTTCCCTTTCGGGTGTTCGGCTTTTGCTTGGTTCAGACTTTTACCGGACTGAGAGTTATACCTCTTCTTGCGATTTGGCTACCCTATTTATCGACCTGATACTAGGGACTCAATCTCGGCTTACCCGGTTACACACATAGAAGA
>NZ_JAAHHU010000789.1:0-2206 GCF_010672095.1 Moorena sp. SIO3I6
AAGCCAATTCAAGTTCCTTGATCATAAAGTCTGGTTTTCGGGCGTCAGCTCCGTGCTAGCGCTCGGAGTTGACGCGTGACGGCCGGGAGGCGAAAATGTCAAGAATGTCGTCAGCACTCCGGGCTTCCATGAGTTGCTGCCTCACCTCACAGTTGTTGAACATTCTCGCGATTGCGGCCAGCGTTTGCAGGTGCATGTTGTATTCCTTTTTGGGCCTGGTAAATTACTTGAAATTGGTACTCATCAATAACTTACGTTAGTATGACTAAATCTTCCCTCCCTCAAAGTCAAAACAGTACTCAAGATACCCCAGGAAAAGAACAAAAAAGTCGTCAACTAGACTTTCTAGCCAAGGATACTCTTATCGCTCTGACTATACGAATCTTTGGGTTAATTTTAACATACGTGGTTCAGGTCTGTTTGGCTCGATGGATGGGCAAAACAGAGTACGGCATCTACGAATATGTTATCTCCTGGTCAATGCTCTTAGGGATTCCAGCAGCTTTAGGATTGCCGAGGACTGTGTTGCGTTTGCTTTCAGAATACCGTGTGAAAGAAGACTGGGGACATTTACGGGGCCTCGTGCGTGGGAGTTGGCTATTAACATTATTGGTTGGTGTCTTACTAAGCCTAGGTGCTGCGGGTGTTATCTGGGTGCTGAATTCTTTTCACAACTTTACCTATGCAACATCCTTGCTGATCGGGATGGCACTAGTACCACTCCAAGCTTTGACACTTTTGCAGTTAGAAACAACTAGAGCAATGGGTGACATTGCATTAGCTTATACTCCATCCCAAATTATCTGGCCGCTCTGGGTTCTTTGCGGTGGGTTTCTTTTGTTTGATGCCAACCATTCTCTAAACAGTTTGCCGATGATTGAGGTGGCAACACTACTGCTGTCAGGTATTCTGCTGTTTCAGTTGTGGTTGCTTTGGGAAAAGATTAATAGAGAGATTGAACCTGTTACTCCAGTTTATTCCTATCAGCAGTGGTTGGGGATTGCCGGGGTTTTGCTGCTCCAGCAGTCGTTTGGCGTTATTTTAAACCGTACAGATATTCTCATGGTTGGCTCTATTATCGGGCCAAGTGAAGCTGGTATATATAATGCGGCTCTGAAAACTTCCATGTGGGTGAGTTTCACTTTACAGGTTGTGAATATGGTGGTAGCTCCTTTATTTTCAAGCCTCTACGCTCAAAAAGATATGCAAGGTTTGCAGAAGGTCGTTTCCAGAGTAACCCTCTGGATTTTCTGGCCTTCGATTGTTCTAGCTCTAGGTTTAATTGTCTTTTCCAAACCAGTGCTGAGTATTTTTGGTTCGGGCTTTACTGCTGCGAGTTGGTCCCTAAAAATTCTCATTGTTGGGCAGTTGGTTAGTGCATTGTGTGGCTCTGTCGCTAATTTAATGGTAATGACGGGACACCAGAACAAATCGGTTATCGTTGTTGGCTGTACTGTGTTGCTCAATATAGTCTCAAACGCGATCGCTATTCCGATGTTTGGGATAATTGGAGCTGCGATTACAACAAGTTTAACCGTGATCGTGTCTAATGTTTGGTATAGTATCCTCGTGGTCAAGTATGTTGGGGTACGCCCTTCTGTTTTTTACAGTCTCTTCAGCCTCTTCAACTCAGAGCTTGCAAAAAAAAGTTGATGAAATAACTAAAAGTAGGAATAACCTTTGAGAAAGTCAAATCGCTCTATTTCTTTTTTGACTAGATCGATTGCTTTTGCATTCCATTGCACTTTTTCACGAGTTCGCTGGGGCGATTTATACAAAATACTAACGGAGTCTTTGAGGTAACCTGGCTCTGCTTGTTGACCTAAAAAATTGCATAGCTCTCTAAGGGCTACTTCAGGATTGCCGAGCATCCATTCATGCCGAAGATGGAAAAATTTGTTGTCCCCTATTGTTTCTCGAACCTTGTTTACAGTGTTGCACCTAGCAAAGTAGAGTTCTATACATCCCTCTAAATCCATGTTTAACCTATTACTATCTCTAATAAATATAGTACTGATATTATCATAAGGATTTCTGATTACATGAATAAAATAAATGGGTTGACTAATAGTTTGTTGTAAATAGTCATTCCTAAAAGTGGAGTTATGACAAGTGTTCAAGGGTTAGAGATATTCGAGAGCATATCAGAGCTATTGGATGTTCAAATCTTGAATCAACCAGGTGAACGAGTTTATTGTCTGCCAGA
>NZ_JAAHHU010000079.1:0-31734 GCF_010672095.1 Moorena sp. SIO3I6
TGCGCCTGAACCCAGACTACACAAGAGCTTCAGTGACTTTAATGAAAACAGACAAGTATCGCATTTGCAAGTATTGGATTTGTAAGATAATATAAATGGTATAGCAAGTAGCAAGATTGTAAGGATGTGCAGAGTCCAATCAATTGCGAAACAGCCATATGCGCAGCTACTTGCCATTCGTTTTTACAGGTTCTTGACTTATGGAAATACAAATGACTACCAACCTAATACAGGACGAAATCACCATAGAGAATAGCCACTATCCCTGTGAGCTAAAAACTTTGCACCACTGGCTGTCCCGGTTTAAGAATATATATCCCACGTGGGAAATATATAGGGAATAAAAACACTGACCTACTGAATACCAAAAATCAAAAGTCATAACATACATAAAAATGGCAAAAGCCCAATATGGTCATGTTTTTTATTGTAAGTATGGCGCTACTTTTGAAAACTGGTATAAAGGTTAAATACCTACACAAAATTAATTGAGCAACTGATTTTGTGCATCTACTTACCAATTTGAGCCGGGACAGCCCGCCCATAATGCAAGGTTTATCAGTTCTTATACACACAATAGAAAATTGAATATGAAGATTGATCCTATGTTCCAGCAAACAATTGATATATCCGCTAGGGCTGCACCTAAAGACCTGCGGGAAGGAAACTCATATGACAAACCAGTCCAGACCATTCCCCCCCAAACCGAATTGCTCATCCTCTGGGCAATCCAAAAATCAGACCCAAAAGGAGTCTACGGACTTGATATACAACGGGCATTCAGAGAGTGTAGCGGAGGAAACGAGTCCATCTCACTTGGCTCTCTCTACTCGCTACTCAAGAGAATGCGCAAAAAAGGATACGTTAAGTCCTGTGAGGGTGACGCAATCGGAGGTGGAGCCAAGCGACAATATTACTCCCTCACCGAAACAGGGGAATCTGTTGTCAGATACGCTGACGAATTTTTTGCAAGACTACGCAATTGGTCGCCGTAGTGAAATTGTGGATGAAGAGTTGCTCAAACGAACCTTAGAGGCTTCTCCTCTTATTAAATGGGTTACTTTTCCTATCCTCTTTCAACTATTGAGCACTGATGATAAAGCTAAATTTTGCGAAATGTTAGTTCAGCGGGATTTAATGTATCGTGTGCATAAATATCCAAGGTTTTATTTGCATCTACATGATATTTTTATGCTTGCAGATTTACTTCGCTGTTATATTAGTGATGTGATAGGAATTGTTGTTACTATCAAATTGACAAAATAATGTAAAGTATTATTTTAACTGCAAGATAAAATAATGAAGACCAATCTCTATAAATGGATTGGTCTTCATTATTTTTAAGTTTTTCAGTTTAATGACTGACAGTTTGCGGGATGAAGGTTGTAAGTCGGATCAATAGAAACTCCATCTAAAGTTGATAGGACAGTGGAATAGGCATCTTGCCTGTTTCCTACCTTAGGCGGGCAGGATGCCTACTCTGCTCCTATTCAAATACTGTTCTCCAAGGTGTTCACTGGATGTGAGCGTGAACACCTTATTTCCATGGGTACTTGGTAGCGATCGCCCTTAGACCACCCGTTTTTTCTCTAAAACAGAAATGCTCCGACTTAGACCACCCGTTTTTTCTCTAAAACAGAAATGCTCCGACTTAGACCACCCGTTTTTTCTCTAAAACAGAACGGTTCCGTCTTACACCATCCGCAAGACTAATCAACACAGGTTGATACTCTTCCCCAAGACCTCCTTAACGATATAGACATAGTCCTTGTTCTCCCTTTGGGCAGCTCGAACCAGAGGAAGCTTCGACACCTTAACTCCAAAGTTCTTACTTTGCCAGCCCTTCTTGGGGTTTACCAGAACCTTGATATTGATTCCCCAATACCAATCGGAGTCCCTAGTGCGATCGCCTTCCACCAGGGGATAGGTGCGCATAACACCATCTTTTCCCCTGCGGTTACTAGTGAACTTGTACAAAGTTCCATGCTGCTTAGACGCATCTGGGAGGCGGCAGCATAAGCGGTCTTCTATAGTCAGTCCAAGCAGATTTACCTGCTTAAACGAAATTCTGCTGTACTGGTTTCCGTACCACCACTCAACGTCTAAACGAAGGGTATTTCCTGGAACAGCTCGGATTACTGTCCCTATACGACCATCCTTAGAAGAGACCACCAATTGACCAATGGCATGTTCATGACAGTAGTCAACGATAGAGAGTTGTTTCTGCTCCTCGATGGGCAGCTGATTTTTTAGAGAAAAAGCCGTAGCACTATAGTCATCCCCAGGATTTTTTAGAGAAAAAGCCGTAGCACTATAGTCATCCCCAGGATTTTTTAGAGAAAAAGCTGTAGCACTATAGTCATCCCCAGGATTTTTTAGAGAAATATCGGTAGCGCTATACCCAGTCCCTTCTTTGCTGCCAGACCCACTTTGCGGCAGAGAGGGCGAGGGCTGCTTGGGGGACTGATACTGTTTGGCCGATAAGCTTTCTGGCTTCTCTTCTTCCTTCTTGTCCTTTTTCGGCGTGGAGACAAACATCTCCGGTTCTAAGTAATCCGGTGGGAAGCCGTGTAACAATAGCATCGCCTGAACGCTCAATTGTGAGCCACTCGGCAGAAGCCCCGAACTCTTCCACCAGCGCTCGCACTTGGTGCTGCCAGCGCTCCTGCCTGATATTCCACGCCCAGTTAGCAAGGTAGGACAGAGAAAAGACTCGGACTCTGCGATAGCTGCCGCCGATCTGGTGGCAGCCAAAGATAGCTGGATCCAAGACTTCGTATCCAATCTTTGATACTTCTTCAACCCATGTGTCATAGCCCCTATAGATGAATCCTTCGGGTTGCTCAAGAAGGACCATCGAGGGTCGTCCTTCTTCAATGCATCTGATGAATTCTTTATATAGAGAGGACTCGGGATGGTCAAGCCCAGTTTTGTCGCCAGCGGAGGATGTACCAGTGCAGGGGAACCCCCCAACCATGAAATCATACTCACCCGGCTTGGGGTGGAAACTCCTGATATCCCCGAAAAGCTCATGACAAAAGTTCCGTTCAAGGACCTTGATGGCAAAAGGGTCGTTTTCCACAGATCCTTCCCACAAGAATCCCCCGATCTGTTTGGCAGCATAGGGGAATCCCCCAATCCCCTCAAACAAGCCGATAGTTCTGATAATTCTGATGGATTCACTGAGTCCATACATTGGTCTTGATGATATTGCGTACGCGAGCCTCCTCGCTTTAATTCTTCCCCAGTGCTAGGGCGGGCTTCACATGGACTCAGATCAGAATCATGATTGACCTCATACTGATTGAGATCAAAAAGTTCACATTGCTTATATCGCTTTCGCTTGTATTGTCGTGACCTTCCTTTCAAGAATCTCTGATCCAAATCGATTTGATATGGATTTACTTGAGAATCAGGACTTGTCTGATATTGAGATAAATCGAAAAATTCACATTGCTGATATTGCTTTGGCTTCTGCGTTCGCGTAGCGTGGCCGTAGGCCAATCGCGACTCTTTTTCCTCAAATTCCTCTATGTCCCCGTCCAAATCCGTCTGATGTGGATTTACCCCAGAGCTAGGATTTATCCCATATTGGGACAAATCAAAAAGTTGATATTGCATTGTTAATTCCTCCCTACTCCTGCTCTGGATTCGTAGGAAAGCCCGATGGCGGCAAGTACTTTTGTACTAAATTATTGAGTAGTGATTGTTGATAATGCCTGCGGTACTCAGCGAAGTTTTCTGCGGATCTTTCAATAGCGCTCTTTGCTGGGATCCAACTCACCTGATCTGGGTTACCCGATGGCTCAGATGGCTGGCACTCCGAATTACCCTGGGGTGGTTGATACTCAGGGTTATCGCACTTCATAGCAATGTACCAGGGCAATATCTTCCCGTTAGTGTATATTGCTACCCATTCTTTGGTAGACCCAGAAGTAAAATGGTAACTCCTGACAGTTGAGTTAGCGTTACACCACTCAACAAAACCAGGGGGTGGAGATGGAATTGGATCCCCCTTGACCTGTTCATTAGCCTCAAAGTATTGCTCATCAGCCCCCTCTTTCAAAAAATGAATGAGTAGCCCGGTTCGGTTTTTTACCCACCCTTCCCTTACCGCCTCCTCTACCTTGTTCAAGGCGTAGCCAATGTTTGCATAGAAATCGATCATGTACTTCATCACAGCAGCTGGCTTGATCTGAAGCCTTCTCAGCTGTATCTCTGCTGCTGCGATCGCACGCTTCTTCTCAGCGGCGGCGGAACTTACTTCCAGCTCCTCCTTTATATCCTTATTATCATTATCACAAGGGAGGGGAACAGCTTCTACCCCTTGATTACTTTCTTCTTGGTCTTGATCATTTTTTTCTTCAACACACGGGTGGGTGGGTGGGTGACATGTAGAGTTTTCTATGGAAGGTACTCTATTATATGATTCGGCCATTTTGTCCGAATGAATACTACCCATTTTGTCCGAATTGATTTGGCCAAAATCGTCAAGAATGATGCGCTTGACTTTCTTTTTGAGCTTCTTAGAGCCAACTGAGTACACAAAATTCTCAAAAATTTTGATGTTCTTGACTCTCTCTTTGAGCTGCTGGTAGTTAACTGAATACCAATTCACCTGGTAGTAGCTTTTAGCAGATAAGCGTTTAACGTACACTAAACCCTGCTTGCGAAGATTTTTAACGGCTCTCCTGACCGTCCTTTCAGAAACGCCTATGCGTTCTGCCCACTTCTCGCCACTTTTGTAGTACCATCTTCTTCCCTGTACTACGTTGTTAAATACTATCGACCAGTAGTGAATTTCCTGCAATATGAAAGCTTCTACCTTCCCGACTGCACCTGCAAGTTCTGGTAGAAATATCAAAGGTCTTTCGTCCGACAGAAGTTTTGTCGTACTTTTTGCGCTATAATCTAACATAAGATTAATTTGAATAGTGCCCCATTCTTTTGTCTTTCAAGACTTTGAAGGATGGGGTTTTTCATTCTCCGGTAAACATAACAAAAATATTATATAAAAAAAATACGTAAATTTTACAAACTTTAAATATTTTTTAATAAACGAAATATCTTAATGAGCGATATTTTCAGAGAGGCCTTTATTGCTACAATGGACGAGTTTGGCATAAGGGCCAAAGACCTAAGCGAGAATTCTACTGTGTCGCGCCAAGGCATATCTTTGTTTCTCAATGGGAAAAGCAGCTGGAGGCATGACACTTTAGGAGCTGCGTTTCAAGCTTTTAATCCAGAACAAAAGGCGTTCTTTATTTCGTACATAACCAAAGTTTGGGATATTGATGATAAAGGCAACACTGGTTTGTTGGAGCTGGTGAAAGCCTTAGATCCAAATAACGATATCCACAGGAAATATGCTGGAGAGGTTCTAGAGGTAATCAGGAAGAAGTTCCTCAGCTAATTCATGCGGGAGTAGGGAACGGGGAAGAATAGGTGTGTACTTCACATCCCCGTCAGTCAATGAACGAAAAACGAATTGCTATCTTCTCTGAGATCGCCACAGTTACTTTGATTATCGCACTGGTGATAGCGTCACTGATCACCCAGGAAAAGCCTCCAAGCGAATCCAGTAAAATTTATCCATTAGTATATAAATCAATAGCCCATTTACCTGTATGTAGTGTCAAACCAAATTCGGTTTATGACGGGGACACTATCAGAGTCATATGTGGCTCTGAAGAGAAGAAGATCAGATTTGCCTGTGTTGACGCCCCCGAGAAGGCTCAACTTCTCGGAATCGAAAGTCGAGATCACCTCAGAAAACTCCTAAAGCGTGGCAGGATGAGGGTCAAAGTTGACTCTATCGCCACTGACCGTTATGGCCGTACTATCGCTGAACTCTGGGTAAACCGGGGAGTGGACTGGGAATTAGTTCAATCTATCCAATCGTCAGATGGTATGGTTTGGGGGTACGAGGCTTATAAGTCAGATTGTCCCAACTGG
Organism: Moorena sp. SIO3I6; assembly: GCF_010672095.1. Taxonomy (NCBI): domain Bacteria; kingdom Bacillati; phylum Cyanobacteriota; class Cyanophyceae; order Coleofasciculales; family Coleofasciculaceae; genus Moorena; species Moorena sp. SIO3I6. The sequence goes on from NZ_JAAHHU010000079.1 coordinate 5,956, forward strand.
GATGCGATCGCTTCTACCCAAGCACGAGCACGGTCTGCTAAAATCGGGGTTTGGGCAAAAAATGCCCAAGCTATTCCCCCATGGGAGTGGAGGAAAACTAAGCGGCGTTAAGCGATCAAAGAAGGAAATCAGATGGTATCCCAACTTGAAATTTTTTTCGTCACCGGGGATGAAGTAAAGATCCTTGATGGAAGGTACAAGGGGCAGACTGGCGTGGTTGCCAATGAGAAACCTAGCACACCCTATCAGAAGGCTAGGATCTGCGTTGACATGTCCCGGGGTATCAAATGGTTTAAACGGGAGCAGTTGGAAAAAATTATATCAGTTAACGAAGAAACTAAATCATCTGAGCAAGTTGAATCACCAGTTAATGATAAAACTGAATCATCTGAGTCAGCTGAGCTAGAGGTAAATAGTGTAGCTCAATCAGACGTAACTTATCAATGGCTTGACCCCAAATCAATAGAGCTAGAAGATGGTACTCAGTCGAGGACCACGACTGACGAGAAAGCGATCGCACGATATTGCTTAGAAATGGAAGAGAATCGTTGGGACTGGCGGCACGACCCCCCAGTAATCTTCGATGATGGTAAAACTAAGCGTCCAGGTGATGGACACCACCGAATCAAAGCAGCAGCACAAGTCGAGCAACAAATTTTCTGTGAAGTCCGCATCGGAACCCTAATCGATGCCATTCGTTACAGCTGCTCCTCCAACCAGCGCCCCAGCTTACACCGCACCAATGCTGATAAGCGGCGGGCGGTTGAGATGATGTTCCAGACATTGATTGAAGAGTTTGGATCATTAGATGCCATTCCCCGTAGTCAGGGTGGTAAGCGAAAAGGTCTAGATTGGACTAACCGCCGAATCGCTGAACATGTTGGAGTAGGAAGGAGCTTGGTCAATGATATCCGTGCCGAGTTAGAGTTAACTGACCGGATCTGTCAGTTCACTGAGGGCGATCGCGTTGAAGTAATCAAAGACAAAAATTTACCCGATTGGACATCACCGGGCGAACTTGGGACAGTCAGCAGCAAGGATAAAAAACTGGGGCTGCTGGTAAGTTGGGATAACGATATCCCACGACACATTCATCCAGATAAAGTACAGAAAACCCACTTACCCAAGCCTTCCCCTACCCCAGTACCAAAGAGTATTGAAAGCGAACCCGCTCAGGTTCCCACTTCAGTACCAAAAAGTAACCAACCAGCAAAAGTTCATACTCCAGTACCAAAGAGTATTGAAAGTGAACCCGCTCAGGTTCCTACTCCAGTAGCAAAGAGCAACGAACCCGCTCAGGTTCCCACTCCAGTAGCAAAGGGTATTGAAAGCGAACCCGCTCAGGCTCCTACCCCACCACCATTGGTCAAACAAGAAGTAGAACAGGTGGTTGCACCAGCTGAATTTAAGGATAAAGATTCACAAATACCTCCTGAGTTACCCCATAACCCAGCACCAGTACTTGATGAGAAGGACTCACAGGTATCCCCTGATGTCCCCCCTGAGTTACCCCACAACCCAGCATCAGAAGATATTGATGAAAGTGAAGAATTTTTCACTATCAAACTTTTACCTGAATCCATGAAGGATATTACTACAGTAGTGGTAAATAATGCTGAACATTTTTCCCATGAGCAAGTCCAGATGATATTGAAAGCACTAGTGACTAAACATGGAATAGGTGAGATTGACGAAATTCTCAATAAGTTGGAGCAGCAACAAGTTGGTTGAAGCTGGAGCCAAGCAATTGACCTAGAGTACACCAAAGCTGTTGAATAAATAGGCAGAGGTGTATGAGGCATCGCCATGAAAATTGACCGTCATGGCCGGGCAAAGATTTTAACCGCAGAAGAAATCCAACTGTTGTTTAATGAAGGGGCAACCCTTGACCCGCCACGAGACCGGGCGCTGTTTGCCGTGATGCTCTACACCGCCTGTCGGGTCAACGAAGCAGTAAACTTGAAAGTTAGGGATGTCTACGATCGCAAAGGTTTCGTGCGTCCCGTTGTTCTGTTTCGGAAAGGTAACACAAAGGGTAAGCTTGCCACCCGGACCATCCCGGTACTAGAAGATTTACGAAAGTACTTAACTGACTATCACCCTCCTAAGTGGGCAGACTACCTATTCCCCGGCAGACATGGGAAAAAACACATCACCTCAGATGCCGCCAGCTGGATCCTTCGTGAAGCGTGTAAGCGGGTGGACATAGAAGGAGTCAGTACTCACAGTTTCCGCAGGACAGCACTCACCCAACTAAGCAACGCAGGAATTCCCCTGCGGGTAATCCAAGAAATATCCGGGCATCGGACACTAGATGAATTGTACAAGTACTTGGAAGTGAAGCCCGAGCAGGTAAAGGGAGCCATCAGTGCCTTATCTATGCTTGCCCCTGTTGAATCCACTGAACCTGCGCCAGATTACACCGGCAAATCGACATTACCCGATGTAACTAATACCCCTTGAATCATTACCTGCCCGGAACCCCTGAATGTGATCGCGCTATGCCAAGTATGGAAGGGTAAGGATAGGACGGTTTATTTACCGGAAGGTGCGATCGCTCAAGCGCGGAAGCTTTGCTTCCGGAGCGAAGCGTCGGCTTTGCCGAATCGCGTTTGTTAATGATTGGTTGAACACGAGGGGTAAACAACCAGGGGCGCTGTTCCAATACAGAAAGGTGGGCAGATACAGTACAGAACTATGACCCCCCAGGCCGTGTTGTTGATTTTGCAGAAGCGGGCTAAAGAAGCTGGGGTAGAGTCCTTTAGTCCTCATGACTTTCGCAGAACCTTCTGCTCTGACCTGCTCGATGCTGGGATTGATATTGTGACCGTCCAAAAGTTAGCTGGTCATGCTTCCCCTGTAACTACCGCTAAGTATGACCGGCGGGGTGAGGAGGTTAAGCGTAGGGCGGTGCAGAAGTTGGGGTTTTAGGAGAAGGAATGGTGGCGGGCGCATCTGGGTGTTTAAGTTGCGCTTTAGTTTCATGGATGCATTTGCCTGGCTTGTGCCCTAGGGCGTGATCGCATTCAGGGGATGATGTACGGTTATTGGTAGTGGGTAATGGGTATGGCGGGTGTGGGGAACGCCTATATAGTATAAAAAGCATCAGAAGAACGAGCCAGTGCGGGGGATAGGCTGCTGTACCATCTTGTTAGATTATCTTCTAACTGGTTCCACAAGAGAATAACGAGAAGTAGACACTCTACAAAAAAATAGTACCCGAGAGGGTACCGTCTTCCCTCAAACAAACTTTTTAATATAAATGTATGCTTTGAACGGCTTAAAGAAAGTGGATTTTAAGTAACAATACTGACATTTATTTACACTTTGTTTTCCCCGTTCATCGCATATGAATCTTTATCAACAAAGAACGAAGAACCATGACTACGAATTTAGAACTAACAACAGACATTCTTGTTCCTACAACGGATTTAGAACTAACAACGGACATTCTTGTTCCTACCCTATATCTTGAACATGTTCCTGGACCATCACTACTAGCAGCTGCAACAGAAGGAACATCTTGGAATGTTTCTACTGCAAGGGGGCGAATTCAAGGTGTTGGCGTAAGTGTATCTGGGCTTGGTGCATACGCACGTGCAAATGGTTCAATGAACTTTTCGACCAAAACACTTGAAAGTTCGAAAACCTATAAAGAGATGAGAAAATCTTACAAGTTTTCTGCTGGTCTCCGTGGTTTTTGGAGTTGGATTGGCCTTGGAAACAATGCTTCCTACCACAAACAAGAGTTAACCAAAGTGTTTAACGAATTAAGCAATGTTAGCAGGACAAACGGACGAATCAACATTGATCTTATGGTCACTGGCTTATTTCCTAATGTTCCAGTATCTGCTTCTGCATACATCCAAGCTTTTTCAGTGTCATCAAAGACAGATAGCAGGATTAACTTCTCTGTTATCTCTACAGATGCAGCCAATCAAGATACTGGGGCTCAAGATCAGAATGGTCAAAATCTTCCTGTACAAGACAATAACAGCACTATCGACATTTAGACATTTTAATGTTAGATAATTGTAGCTGAGTTTTTACGGCACTTAAAAATAGTGCCGTATTGTGGTTTTGTTATCATTGACAAACAAGTGGAGGGCGTGGGGAGTATACCGACATTTCTATTGTACAATTCTCTTACTGCTGCCTGCTTGCTGAGTGGGACGCTGCCATTAAGGATTTCGCTAACCCCAGGCTTGAATTCGGGTTTGAGCGATCGCACCTAGGGAACGCGATCGCCCTTTGGTCACGCTACGCGATCGCCCTTTGGTCACCCTACGCAATCCCAAACAACTGCCCACACCTCAACCCTCAGCACACAACCGACACCACCTATCCACAAAACCCCCAGCACACACCCGAAAACAAAAACACCGTGTACCCGAAAAGCAACCTCTGTACCAGAAACTGAGAACAGAAACTCCAGCCGTCGAGCTTCAACAACTGGGGAAACATTGGAATAAAAATCTCCCGGTGCTCAACTCAACCAATTATTTCGCTGCTCTATCTACTCCAGAGTTAACAACAACTACAACCTCGTAACCAGGGGATTTACCTTTTCACCAATGGTGGTTATTGATAAAGGTTGGTAACAGCAATTGTTCAAGCCAAAATCACCATTGTCATTGAGCAGCGCACCCCAGAATTCTGGGGTCATCTCAGAAATTTTTTCTCAGCACTGTACATAATATGGAATCGCGAAAAAAAAATGTCTAAACAGAATTCTGCACCTGAAGGAGCGATTCGCCCCGAAACGCTGATGAGCGAGCTTGGTATTAAAAAGGACGCTTACTATAAGGACTTGAACCATTTGAAAATAGAAGCACAGACCGATTCAGAAGGTAAGGCTTACCTTACACAGGAGCAAGCTGACCAAGTCCGTGCTTTGCGAAGCCATGTCAATAAAACTGGGAAAAGAAGTGGCTTCTCTAATAATTCAATTGTTAAAGCTGATGATAGCAACCTCGCAAAAGAGAGCCAAGCTACAACTTCAGAAATCGAAGGAGATGTATACGTTAAGCCGGAAAACCCGACTGATCAGTTTGATGTAAATAACCTAATGAGGTCAGCAGCTGAACTTAAAGCTTATGAGATGGCTGTGCCTGACTTGGTGAAAAGAGCTTTGGCCGACAAAATGGTTTGGGATGATTTGCCGGAGGATTTGCAACAGAAGATAACCGATGCCGAGGAAGCGGCTAACCCAAAATATACTCCCGTTTCGATAGCAGACAAACTGTTAGCTCAAAGTCGAGGCGGGAGTTAGGGAAAGATTTTGAGAGAGCTTGCACTGCTGTTAGAGCTGGTCATTCTCTACTCATCCTTGGGGAGGCTGGGGTGGGTAAAGGTGAGTTTGCCCAGGGGCTTTATGAGGAACTGCTGGGAGAGTTTTCAGCTGCGATCGCAATCTACAAAGGAAGTGGGAAAAAGTTCTTTCAAGCCCTGGCCTTCCAGCTGGACATTCCTACAGAAAATGATGAGGGTAAGTCTCTCACTATGGATCAGCTGAAGGAGGAGATCGCATCTAACTGTAATGACAGTACACTATTGATTTTCCCGGAAGCGAAACGACTGACCACTGGGATTCGGTATTGGTTAGAGGACTTAATGGCTAGTGGGGTCAGGGTGGTTTGTCTGGCTGTGGCGAATCCTGGTAGGGACATCTTCTTGGAAATGCTGGAAATTGAACTAGAGATGCCTTCTGACCAACGGATTCGGGAAGTGATGCGGTCGGAAGCGAAGCGCCAGGGGTTGAATCTTTCGGAATCCCGACTAGCTGAACTCCAGCCACTAGCTGGACGTAACCCGATGGTGGCTAAGAAGGTGGTCAGGAATGAGTCACTTGGACTGAAACAGCATAAACCGGAGCATACTCAGTATGTGGTGATCATGCCTATTATTATTGCTGCTCTGATGAGCTTTGGTATCATCCGTTTCATCGGTATGGGGACTGGGAATAAGTCACTCTATATATTTGGTGGAGTTAGCCTGGTGGCTGGCATGACCCTTAAGCAACTAGGTTCGATTCGTGGTGCAAGAAAGAGGTTAGGGCAGTAATTATTATGATGAGCATAACCCACAGCTTGATTGCAGCAGCAGGAACTAGTTTGGTTTTGGGAACTGCTGACCCATCGCTGTTGGGCTTGGCTGTAGTTGGTGCCCAGATTCCGGATATTGATACTACTACGAGCACTATTGGGAAAATCTTTTATCCCCTCTCCAGCTGGATCGAAGATAGGTTTCCTCACCGCAGCATTACCCACTCACTGCTGGCCACTGCGACTATTGCTGCTGTGTCGGTGGCTGTCGGACATTTTTGGTTAGGGGATTGGAAGGGTGCGATCGCTTTTCCCTTGGGTCACCTGTTAGCTTGTTTTTCAGATACGTTCACTAAGCAGGGGGTTCAGCTGTTCTGGCCTGAGCCTGCTTGGGCTGTATCTGTGAGTAATCCCAGACGACGGATTAAAACTGGGGGTGCTGCTGAGCTGTGGGTGCTAGTTTTTGCCACAGTGTTACTAATGATTGGTATCTGGCTGGCCAATGGTGGCGGGATTACAACCAAAGTTACTCAGAGTCTTGGTCTGAGGGATGGTGCGATTACCACTTACAACCAGAACGCTAGCACTAATCATATCTATGCGGAAATCACAGGTGTTTGGGCTAGCGATCGCTCTGATGCCTCTGGTCGCTACTGGATTATCGATACTGCTGGGAGTGAGTTCATCGTAACGGATGGAAACGGTATCTATAAGACGGGGGAACAGATTACTATCTCTAAACTCACTACCAATATTGGTCAACCAGCTCAAACTACAGTCTTGACTTTGAGTTGGGACGATGAAGACCCTATTCCCGGATTACGGCAGCTGGCAGCACAATACCCTGGTGCTGCGATTTTCGTTAATGGCCAGGTAGCTGTGGATTTCCCAGAGGATGTGAAACCAGCTGCACAGCTTAATCAACTTCAGACTGTTAGCGTGAGCGCCTCGACACTAAAATTCACCTATTGTCCACTGACTACAGCTATCACTAAGTTGACTGATCAGTACGCTGTGGGAAACCTAAGTGTGAAGGTAATCACACCAGCAGCAGATGAATTATGGAATGGGTAACTAACTTAATCGGGATTAGTATTGCTGGCACGGCAGCGGTGCTGGTTGCAGCTAGTCCAAGTCAAGTTTCTCTTGAACCAGTACCTGATGGCATTACCCCGGTTACACAGATTCAGCCCACTGCGCCAAAACGCCACCGGATAAACGTAACAGTGACGGCACCGGAGGATATTAAGGTGAAGCAGGGGGATAGGGTAAAGGTAGGTGAAACTCTGTCGGACCGCACTGCTCAACGAAAAACACTGGAGGCAAGACGGAACCAGCTGCAAATTGCGATCAATCAGATGAGTTTACCGTTACCTCCTATCCAACAACCACCAACACCTTCTTTCAGTGAGGAAGAGGCTGCGATCGCGAAGGCTCGGAATGATTTAGCATTGGTCGAAATGGAAATTGAAGCAGCTCCACCCCTCCGCTTCAAGATGGATTATCTCAATGTCATCCACGACCAAGATAAAATCCAGAGACGACAACGGTTACAGGAAAAGCGCATCAAAACACAGATTGCGATCGATTCTGCTATTGCTCGGTTAAATGCTGCTAAAACTCGTTACCAACAGCAGATTTACCGGCATTCTCTGGAGATGATGACGTATCAAACTAATTTGCAGCGGCAGCAGTACCAGCTGGCATCTTTGGTGAAGCAGTCTCAAGAGGTAGAGAAGGAGCTGGCAGAGTTGAGTATTGTGCGATCGCCCTATGCTGGTCGGGTGAGACGGGTGAAGATTGTCTCTCAGACAGACCGTGTGATAACTGCTGAGATAACTCTTGATGTTAGGAATGGTGGTTGATTTTACATTACTGAACAGAAAAGGTACCCTTAGGGGTACTGCGAAGCCAAGGCTAGATTAGGCATTCTGTAAATGTGTTCATTGGGAGCAGGTCAAACTTGCAGAACACATTAACTATAAGTATCAGAGCAAGCTAAAACCCATAAGGGGCAGGGTAAACGCATCTTATTCTGAAATGTCTACTGAATATGAGATTTATACGATAAGTATTATGCTTATTAATTTTGAAATCTCTTTTGAGTAAGGCTTCTGGAATTTAGATGCGTTTGCTTTGTCATGAAAGGGCTATAGATTTAGCATAAATGTTCTGTATAAGTGACATGCTCCCTGTTCATTGAAATTAATTAGGAGGAGCAAATGCTCACAAATAAAGAATTAGAAAAGGTAAATAGCTGGTGTGCAATGAATGATCCAGCTAATGTCTTACGTGTCCGAGGAGAAGAGCCAGTATTTTTCAGAAGTGGATTCTCTGGAATCCCAAATCCTGTTGTATCCGGTGGTGCTGTTACCGGTGATGGCTTACAGGATGCTTTAGATAAGGACAAGGCTTTCCAGGGATTTATGCCACCTGCTGGCGAGAATCCAACCATGGACCAATATGACAACTTGTTAGCGATTTTTAGGAGTAATCCAGGCACAGGATGCACCACTGTGATGGATATGGCAAGAATTGCAGCAGGCTTCAACCCTCTCAATCCTGATTTAAAGGACAATGAGAAAGCTTTCGATGATTATGTCGGAAGGATTATGTCAGCTCCTTTTTTCTTTCTAAATGATTCAAGTCGTACTGAGTATCACAGAGGAGAAAAAAGCTGGAATCTTGCCGTTAATGATATTGTCAACCTTTACGAAGGAATTGAGAAAAACAGTAAAGATCAAATCAGGAAAAGTATTATAAATATGACACAGGCTGCCGCTAGCCGAAAAAATACTAGGCAGACAAAGAGCTTATTTGCACAGAGTACTCTCAACTTAGAGAACGAAATTCAGGTTTACATTTACTCCAGCAATATTTCTCTGATAGAAAATAAGGGAAGGAAAAGTACCTCAAGGCAAACTGATATAAGCATTGTAAAGGCGAGGTTGACCTTTTATAAGAATCTGTGGCCTTCCTATGCACAGATAGTTATGAACAGGCACGTAAAAATGATAGATGCTTGGGTGAAGGATAACACTACACAGCCAGGAGCTAATCTTGTTGACCTTACCTGCTTTAAACCCACAGCCTAGTATCTAAACAGGACTTACGCGGTTAAGTGGATTTCGTCCCCTTAGCTCCCCAATTTGGTGGTGCGACCCTGACGGATTTAATTACGGGTCAAGGGCACCAGGGGTAGCAAGGATGTCAAAGTCCCCCAAGCGAGGGATTGTTCGCTTGGGGAACCCACGGGGGCAAATGCGTAAGTCCCATAAACTGGGTAGTGGTAAACAAGTAGTGATTTTAACATCCGAATAAATCAAAAACCCGATTTCTCTATGTCCGAAATAAGTGAAATAGAACAACCTATTACAGTTAAAGAGCTAGTGCTTGGTGATTGGAATGATGCATTGATTGAAGATGATAAGGTTAGGAAACAATTAGGTAAACCGGGATTGCTTGAAGTGTTGAAAACTAGTCCTGCTACAGGATGCATCACTATTATGGATATGGCAAGGTTCAGCTCTGGTTTTAATCCTTTCAAACCTTTGTACTCAGACAATTACAAAGCTTTCTTAAATTATATTGACACGATTAAAGAATCTGGTGTTTTCGACGTAAATCCTATTATTAGGGAAAAGTTTGTTAATCATAAAAACGATTCTTGGTTTCGAGTGATAAATGCTATTTTAGCTTACTATAAAGACGTTACTACTGTTTACGAGCTAGAAAAAATAAAAGTAATGTTAAACAGGTTGGTAAATAATGCCAAAAGTAGGTTTTATGAATGGCAGAGAAATAACTTATTTGCTCAGCAAATTGTTGAAGTTGATAAAAATCAAATTATTGTTGAAATTTACAACAGCAAAGTGAATCTCCGAGAGAGTACAAATATAAATTTTAGTGGGGATAAGATAAGAAGAGAGGCTTTTTTTATTATAGAAAAAATCAGCTGTATATTTTACTTTAACCGTTGGGCTGATTATGCCGAAACAGTCCCAAATACACATATAAAGTTAGTTCGTGATTGGCTGAATGAGAATCCACGGAAAAGTAGGGTAAGCAGAAGAAAAACAGAAGGATGCTAAGGAACTGGGTTACATTAAAGCGATCTGGGATCAATAGAGGAAATAGTAAGTTATAAATTGAATTCCGATAAAATCCTGGAAAGAGGTTTTTAGTTATTTCATCTCTTCAAGGGCTGGCTGTATAAACCTGGGGGGCAGTATTCCTAACGCCCCCCAGGTTTTAGCTTTATCTAGACCTGTCTTGGATCTGTCTTTTTGATGGCTGCGATTCTCCTAGGTCGCCGCTACGCGATGAAGCGTTCGCAAAGCGTGGCCTACGGCCTCAGCTTCCGCGCTTATGCGATCGCCTTTGGCGCAGCAAAGCTGATCGCACACCCAAACCCCATCTCTACATGCCCGGCTCATCCCGTTGGTAATGTCTTAGTCATTATCGGGTAGTGATTCTTCTGTTGTTGGAGTCTTGTAGGTAGGTAGAGACCGGATGAATTCTCTGATCAGTTCTGTCTTACCCCTGTGATACTGTTTACAATACTCCTCTAGTGCCTCAAATTCATGCTCTGGGAGTTTGAGGCTCATATTTTTTATTTTCGGCCTTGTCATGGATACATTTATAGTGTAATGTTTAAATAACGCTTATAACATTACCCAGTAAACTTCATGACGTCACAAGAAACAGATAGTGTGATGGGAGTGAATAGTGCTCACTCCCATCACAACTGTGGTAGAAGACGAACTCCTACCTGTTCTTTGCAAGCTGCTTATAGTTTATCTGAAAGGTTGTTCGCTTAGCGTGGCCTTTTGGCCAAGGTTGTTTAAGGTTGTTGAAGGTTGAAGGTTGAAGGTTGTTGAAGGTTGAAGGTTGTTGAAGGTTGAAGGTTGTTGAAGGTTGAAGGTTGTTCGCGTAGCATGGCCTTTTGGCCAAGGTTGAATTCACTTCTGCCTTCTGCCCTCTGCCTTGTTTTCCCAAAAGTATAAGTATTAAACGTCTTAAACTTTCCTTAGGTTGCTATTAGCTACAATTGTAACAAACCTAACTATTTAGTTGTAAATAATTATTAAACTATTAAAATTTTATCCAGATTTTTTTGATTTTCCACTTGACAACAACCATAGCCACTATTTATAATATATTCATGGCTAAAAGAGCCGCGCTTCTTGCTTGACCCGGCACAAGCGCGGCTCTCTCCCAAACCACAGTTTAGGTAACTCTATCATGCCAAAAAAACGATTCGTTCATCATCCCATCGATTATCAGGAAGCGATGGAGCGTCTTGAGCAGCTTGGACAACAGAGGGAACCGAAGCAGGAAAATTCCTATCCCTATCCGATCACAGAACGAGAGCAAATTCTAATCCGACTGTATAGTTACTATCAATTGGGCATGACACCCCAGCGGTTTTACCAAAAATGGGACTTAACCCAGGAAGATATAGCTTTGATCTGCTCTTGTTCCGTTCACACTGTTAACGGCTGGTTTAACACCCGTCGTCGCTGTTCCCCTCCCACTGCTGGTCACTTGCGCCATCTGGCGATTATGGATTTTTTGTTGGAAGATTTTGAGCAAATTCCGAGGGAGTTATTGGATCGATTGTGCTTGAAGGAGGACAGAATGGTGAATTAAGAATTGAGAATGGTGAAGGCAGAAGTCAGAAGACGGAAGTCAGAAGGCAGAAGTCAGAAGTTCCAATTCTACATTCTTAATTCTTCATTCTTCATTCTTAATTCACAAATTTCGTTGTCGATTTTCTATCTCTTTTAAATCCTCTGGATCGTCATTGGAACAATGTTCAGTTTGATAAACTTTGACAGCGATCGCAGGTAAAATTCCATAACATATGGGTTCTGCGAACTCACACGCTTTTTGAAAACTCCATTCCCCACCTCTTGGAAGCCGACCATCGGGAAATTGCAGGGTCATCACCCCAATATTAGTCCCAATATTAGTATTAAATCCATCACCAGCGAGAGCATGTGATACGCAGTGCTCTCGTATTGATGGACCACCGTATCCACCACTTATTCCAACTACCAGGTATCCAACAGAATTAGCGAATGCTGCATGACGATAAAGATTGCTTTCTGGGTGATTCTCTTGACCCCAATCAAGGGCTTTCTTAAGGATTTCTGTGTAGTCCATGATTTTTGTGTAGTCCATAGTGGCAAAGTTTAAGGTTTTCTATGAATGCGATCGCTGTCTTATCTTGAATCTAGTCAGATTATAGTAGGGATGAAACGGGTTGTTAATGATTTTCGTGCGAATGAGGAAATAATGTATTAGGAATTGAGATAATTTATTAGATAGTAATCGGCTTATAAACTACTGGTTGATATTGTTTACATATCAATTCAAAATGCTATAGTAATCTATCAATTCTCAGGCTCCATCTCCGCAAAGTGTTCCATCAGCATCCGGTGGATAAAGATGTAGCCTCCTCCTACTTTTTGTAGGAAGATGCGATCAGCGGCATAGTCCAGGAAGCGGGCATAGTTCCAAGGGATGTAATTGTTACGGTAGAGGACAAGGCGGAGGCTGAAGTGTTGGATGCAGGCTTTACCACCATTTAATAGCCCTGCTATCAACTCAAACATCAGCCCAAACATCAGCCCTTCCGTCAGCCCTGGTATCAGCCCTGCTATCGACTCAAACATCAGCTCTTTCGTCGGCCTTTCCATCAGCCCTTCCATAAGTCCAAACATCAACCTTTCTATCAACTCTTCCATCAGCCCAAACATCAGCCCGACCATTAGCCCTCTCATCAGCCACACAGTTATAGCATTACGAACTGATTTCCAAATTCCTTGATTTGGACTTATTTTTGTTTCAATTTCTGAACTCTCCAGCCCTCCCATTAGCCCTCCCATTAGCCCTCCCATTAGCCAGACTATCGACCATCCCATAAACTCAAGCTTAAACCCTCCCATCGTCGCAAATATAAGCGTTTGCATTGGACTCTCCAGTGTAAATAGAAACCAAAGCGACAGTCCAAACATTAGTCCAAATATCAACCCGATCATCAACCCAAACTTTAGCAGGTGAATCAAGATTTTTTTCCAATTAACTTGAAGCATTTCAACTGTTTTAATTTCTTCCATTAGCCCTCCCATCAGCCCTCCCATCAGTCCAAACATCAACCCTCCCATCAGTCCAAACATCAGCCCTCTTGCCAGCACTTTTATCAGCACTCCCATCAGTCCAAACATCAGCCCTTCCATCAGCCCAAACATCAAACTTTCCATCAGCCCGACCATCATTCCGACCATCAGTCCAAACATCAGCCCGACTATTAGCCCTTCCATCAGCCCAAACTTTAGCCCATACATCAGCCTAACCATCAGCCAGATTATCAACCCAACCACCAGCCCTTTCGTCAGCCCTTCCGTCAGCCCTGTCATCAGCCCGAACGTCAACCCAAATATCAACCCGACACTCAGCCAGTAAATTTGTTTTTGCTTTCTATTTCTTAGCCAAGATGGCTGCATTTTTTCAATTAAAAATACTGTTTGCGACTCCTCAACCATCCTCTTGGCCATCCAAATTAGCCAGTGCTTTACTTGCGCTTTCTTGTATCGTTGATTAGTCTTCCGACGCTTAAACATTTTCTCAATATATGCATCAAATAGCTGCTTGCGCCGTTCCTCCACTACCTCAGTTCTGGGCAAATCCTCAACTGCTACTCCCTGATAAGCTAGAGTCATAATATTGAGCATTAAAGGTGACTGGGCTAACTCTTGTAATACTGTATCTTCTGCAATTAATGTCCTCAATCCCGTTAAATCATCCCCGACACTATCCAAGTAATAGCAAACTTGTTCTAAACTAAGCAATCTTATACAAACTGCTTTCTGAAAATTTAGACGATTAGATAAAGCTTGATAGTCTTTAATCCGACTACACACTACCAGTTCAGCACCATACTTCTGATGGAATGTGTTCAAAGCAGCAATACAGTCGTCTCGATAGTCTGCCTTTACTTCATCTAAACCATCAAGCAATGGGAGAAGTTGCTGTTGTGTTACTAAAACTTTTCCAATTTTCTTGGGTACTTGATATATAGTGTTCAGTTCCTCTACTAACCAATCAGTTATCGTCTGTCGTTTATTTGCCCAAGAGGAGAGGTTAAAGACTACGGGAATTAGCTGATTAGTGTCTTGTTCAGTACGAGCGATTAAATCCCTGGTAAGTTCCAGTAAGGTTGTGGTTTTTCCTGACCCTGGTTCCCCTAAAATTAGTAGGGTTCTTCCTATACCAATTTGGTCAAAAACATCAATTACTTTAGTCCCTTCGGGAAGGGGTTGAGATGAGTCGTCACCGATTTCGATAATTTCGCTCAAAGGATTAGTAATAGCATCGGGTCTCTCCTCTAATCCCAATTCAATCAGTACCTGGTGATAGAGAGATTTTTCCAGAACGCCCTTGACCCAATAGTTCTTGACTTTAGTGAGTAATGCCTGACGGTTGCGGTATTCTTGGCGAGGAGTTGAACTTTGACTAACCCAATTAACAAACCACTGGAACTGGGAAATACTCTTCCCAATTCCAGCTTGTTGTCCATCACCCATTGAGCCTGGATTTGTCTGTTTGATGTCTCTTTGTTCAGTTGTTGCTGCTTCAGCAATAGCAGCAATAGCTTTATCTTTTAAGCTTGGGCTTCCAGGGTTTGCCCTACGTGCAGCATAAATTAATTTGTCAACCCAACCCTCAGCTTCTGCTGTTTGTATTAAGTTAAAAACAATCTCGTTTAAGTTATCTCCTCCAGCAATTGTGTTTAAATTGTCATTTAATTTAAACGATACCATTTGCTCTAATAATGATTTATTAGGGAAAGCATCAGTTAAAGCCTTTTGTAGTATTTTGCGTTGTTCACCGGATAAGCCCATATTTTTACATATGTTATTAGTTCAGACAAACATTTCTGAAGGGGTAACGAAACAAGCTGAAATGCTTGGTATGTAAAGGTAGTACCATTTTATGGTAAAAAAAAGGTAGTGGGACTTTAGCAAGGGAGCAGGGAAACAATCCTGTGAACCTCATAGTTATGAAAAACGCTCACTAGGAAAACTTCAGTCGTGACAGTATATACTTCACCACTCTTTCCCATTGCTCACTGGACATGCCAGCTTTTTTGAGCTTCTCAGGTGTTATCTCTTCCCCCATGACGAACATCTGGTACAGGAGAACCATGCGATCGCAGAACTCCTGAACGGTTATCCCCTCATTCTCCAGATGCTGGAGGATCTCATCCTGATCACTTAACAGTAATTTGAACGTCATGTTCTTACCCCGGGACTTAACTTGAGTTCCGGTGTCATAGCCGTTTTTTCCCAATGGATTATTGATTTTGAATCCTTTCTGAGTATTCATACTTATCTTGCTTCACTTGGTGTTGCTGGTAGGCTGCACCTGGCTTGTCCCTGTTTTAGAGAAAAATAGAGGCTTAATACCTGGGTTTATTCCGGTAGTTACTTGCAAAAGCCGTAAGTGTATCCATCTTTTCGGTGTATCGCCGAAATGTCTTGAGGAAAGCAACTTTTGTATCCTTTCATTCCCAGAGGAGTGAATCCAAAGCTTCCCTTGCTTCTAGGGATGACTCTACCTATCCCTAGTTTTTGGTGTTTCGCTATATCCCCAGTCATCCATCCTTTAATAGGCTTCAGTGGGTTATGCCTAATAGGGTAACCGTACTTGTTGAGAGCAGCTTTTTGTCGTCCTCCTTGTCCTTTACAGGTAACCAATAGAGGCTGCAACGTCTTCAGAGCTAAACTTTCAATATTTCCAACACAAGCGGCGTCAATCCAGTGCTGCTTAGGTAGCCCTAACCTTGTCCGGTTGTATTTAGTCTGTGCTCCTGTTCCAGTTACGACCACTCTAGAATCTTTGAGTACCTTAACCAATTTATTTCGAGTCGCGTTTACCGCTGCTGCATCCGTTAATGGTTGTTTGGTTTTGGTTTTGATTTTTTGCAGCAAGCTAGGTTTCTTTTTTAGAAACTCTTCTATAGGCTTATTCCCTTTGCGCTGATTGCACTTTTCGCAAGCCAAACAGAGATTGCTCACTCTGTTACTGCCACCCTTTGATATTGGGTGAATGTGCTCAACCTGTAGAGGTACGTTTTGCTTCCCGCAATAAGTACATTCTCTGCCCCACTTTTCGAGTAAATACTCTCTAACTTCGTAGCCAACTAACTCACCTTGTTGGTACTCTACTCCACTGATTTCAGGATTTTGCATTTTTTGAGTGTCAAACTTAACCCGTTCAATCCAGATTTCACGGACCGGACAGAATTTGATTAATCGCTTGACCCAGGTTTCAGTTGTCAAAATCCTGTGCTCTAAACTAGGAGGGAGCCAGCCCTCTGGTCGTTTGCGGTTAAGGAATCTGGGCTTTCGGTAACGAGTGTTGCGATTACGCCTTCCGCGTCTGACAGCTCTTCTGGATTCCAGTTTTTTCTTGATCAACCCTCCTCTGTGTTCTAATTCCATTCCCCAAATAACTTGCCCGTCTCGAACCAGGGCGAACCCAGCAGTCTTGCTGCCAGGGTCAATCTTTATTTGGCAAGGTAAGATGACTGGATTAGCGATCGCAGTCTTCAAGATGATTGTGAATGGATACATTCTAAAAACCGCAGCTTTACCTTTATCTAATAGGCGTCGTGCCTTCTTTGGGTGAATAGGGTTTAATGGTTGCTTATTCGCGTCAATCACAAAAACATAATTTTGCATTGTTAAATGCCTCAAATTGGTAAGGTGTGCCTCGACAATGTTGTAAAAGCTTGTTGAGCTAACTACACGGTTGCCTTCGTCTTAATAGTTAGCGATAGAACTACAAACTGGCGTTCATCTGTAGGTATCTTGACTTAAACAACGTAGTAAATAAATACTTAGTCTGCATCCTGGTAGGTAATTCCGGGGGTTACCGGGAATTACCAAGGCTTAGACCAGGAGTCTGGACATGGCACTGGCACGCATTAGTCTTATCCTCAGTATACCATAGTTAACACTAAAATGCACAGGAAATATTTTTCGATAAAATGACTTGACATTAGCTGCTATCCTTAGTATACTGAGGATAGAAACGGAAGGAAATCACGACTAAATACTTTCCTCCCGTTGTCAGTCAAGTTACAGACTTATCAATATTATGCTATATGACCAATGGTTGGACTTCGAGCAAGAATCGAAGATCCATCAGACTGATGGTTTTGCAGAAGAAACCATGCTCTCTTTCCAGGAGAGAGGATATCAGGATGGCTATTCAGGAAACTGGAAAGGCCGCTGCGATTACTTCAACGAGCTAAAGCAAGTTTGCCATTCCTCAAAAGTATGTCGAAAAAACTGCCGGTATATGTCAGGCTTTTCCTGTGGGAAACATGACGCTAAATTCGACAAATACTGGGCAAATTTGAACCCTAATTCAAGTACGGAGTTTTGAGGAAATGAATGAAACTAATTCTCAAAATGGGGCAAGCCCAATATTACCTCCAGATCTACCGTCTCTCCGAAAGTCCATATATGATCAGACTACTCGTGGCTGGATGCGAGAATTTCCAGAAATTATGTCTGACCTTTCCGCTCCAATCCCGTTGAAACTTGTTAGTTTCAAACCACTTTATAAAATCTACCCGGACAGAACTCAAAAGCTGATCGGACGTGCCCCTTATCTACGTTCATCAACCATATCGTTGATATTAGATTACATCACTCCGGGGTGGAGCAAACTTGATAACATAACCATGTCGTCCGACATGGTTATTGTCAAGACAAAAATTCAAATCTTGTGCGCTCAAGGGCTTTTTGAACGGGAAGGTTTAGGTTCTGAGCCAACTTCTTCAACTAAATGGGGTGGTCCAATACCAAAAGCAGCAGCCCAAGCCATGCGCAGAGCAGTGGCTTTATTTGGACTTGGGCGTTGCTATTGGGACTCTGAAACGGCACGAGCAACTGTTGCTAGCTATCAGAAAAAGTTTGGACTACCTCCACTTGAAGAATTAAACAAGGAGGCGTTTTGATGATGAACTAATTTCTAACTAAAGTAACGCGATCGCACTATCCGCGATCGCGTACACCTAGCAAAAAGTAAAATTAGGAGGTAGTTGGATGAAAGAGCTTGGAAGAGTAGAGCTGAAGCCATTTGTTGAATGGTGTGAATCAAAAGAGCATATGCTCGAAGAGAGCATATACAGTCAAGATTATAACCGTCTAGTAATTCCACTTGGTTACAAGCTAGTTAATGTCAAACCACCGAAAGTTATTAAAGCACATTATGACGAAAGAATGGACAAACTAGCATCAAGATTTTGTCCAGATTGGAAATTATCTTTACTTTGCAAGTACGGCAAAGGAGGAGGCGTTCGGCTTCATCGGGACGCATCAATATATGGGAGGCAGGCTTTTGTACTAAGTAGCACTGACTATCTATTCATTATTGATGGTTTAGAGTACAGCTGTAAGGGTGGAATCATTTATCAATTTGATTCTAAGAAACTCCATAGCGTGCCACCGTTGGAAGAGCAAAGATGGGCTTTAATCTGGTGGGAACCATCGAAGCTTTGGAATGAACAATTCCAACAACTAAGTCTTTTATAACTTCATTGAAATTAACCCAATAGTAAGCTGTGATCGCACACCATTATTCATGCGATCGCAGTACACACCAATAGACAACCTATCCTAAATTGTAACTAGGAAAAATCCCAAGGAGAAACAAGCATGAGTATAATCTCATTTGTACATAGTGAAATCAAGGAAGACATAGTCGCATTTTTGTCAATAGACATAAAAGACCCTTTATTAACTACTCTAATTCAAGAGATTAATATAGGTTACAAAAAAGGTTATTTATTTGTAAGATATCGAGGGAGTTTATTGTGCAAAGTAACAGATTCGGAAGCTTGGATATTCCCTGGATATCAGACAGCATACATTCCTGAGTATTACGACAATTATTTTGTGCTTAAAGCTACATGCGAGTATCTATCACAATATTATTGTTTACCCCCTGGAGACATAGGTGTCATTGAATCACGTGATGATTGGAAAACCGAAGGACACTATTTGATTGATTATCCAACTTTAGCTTGGGAAAACGATTATAACATTTTAACTCTAGATTTAAATCACACTTTTCCTGTCAGGGAGAATCCTTGTCAGCGTCAGCCTCGTCAAAAAATCAAAAGCTGCTCTCGCTGTAAATATTATGCAGAAGGAGAACCACTTCCGTGCGCCGTGAATCCATCTTTGTCTTCTAGTATTAATTATTGGGAAAACAACGATTGTATTCACTGGGAAGAAATAAAATAGACTTCTTCCAGTTGTCGGGAACAGGGAACAGGGAACAGGGAACAGTGGACAAGAATTGACGTAAACACTATCAGAAAAATACTTTTGCAAGAGGTCTAATTAACTCCCTACTCCCTACTCCCTACTCCCTACTCCCTACTCCCTACTCCCTACTTCCGCACGGAGCTCCGGGGGTGCCGGGGCGCTGGGAAACCGATCAACCACTTTGCATCACCAGTAACCAGCCCCGTGCATCCCCCGGAGCGGAGTCTTTGCAACCTTCGTAAAATCCCCAAAAGTATTGATTTCTCGTTGATTTTCACCGTAAATCATGGTATACTGAGGTTAAAGCCAAAGAGAAAATAAAGCCATGATTAACTGCTGCATCACAGGACCACGCACCATAAGACCAGAGCATATCTCCGTAATCCAAGAAAAGCTAAACAGCATATCCGCAGACACCTGGCACATCGGGGACGCCCCTGGGGTAGATACAATAGCCCTACATTTTTTAGAGAAAAAACAGACTGTAACCACCTACCACGTGACCGGGAGAGAACGGTGGCACTTCGCAGAGCGAAGTACAAGAATGGTAAAAGACTGCATGAAAAACCCAGGAAGCTACAAACTGCTAGCTTTCCCAAACAAACCCTGCCCGCAAGGGGTACAACCAAAACCAACCTTCCACGGGTACGGATCAGGAACCTGGGGAACCATAGCTCTCTGTAAATACTATGGTTTTGACATCGACATAACTTTTTTAGAGAAAAATCCGCTGCCCGAATGGCTGAGTAAGCCAACCTACCAACAGCTCTCGCTTTTTTAACAACTTTGCCGACAACTAGGGGCTGGCCGGGGCGGCCAGCCAAAACCAGCCGCCCCGGCCAAAAACCAGAAACCAGCCCCGTGCCCAGCCCCGGCGCAACCCACGACACAACCGAAGCCAGCCGACTGACCCCAACCCAAGACCGAACCGGAGCCAACCCACCTTCGTTACCTCTCCCTCTCCCTCTCCCTCTTCCTCTCCCTCCATTTTTTTAATGGAAAACCCCCCCTGGAGTTTTTTCGTACGGTTAGGACGGAGTTAGGGAAATTTAGAATAAATTTCTCTAACGGAGGTCTAATCGAAGAAAAAATCTCCACACTCCGCCTGGCCGACTAGGCTGTGGTCGCGCGAGGCTATTGGATCTAAGTACTTTAGGGATAAGATTTATGCCGAGCGCCGACCCAGCCGGGAACTTAAAACCGAGATATTTGTCTAAAATCTGCAATTTGAACTTAAAACCAAGGTATTTATCTGGTTTCCACAGCGCAGCGCGTGTTCGATGGTCTATGTGCAATCGCAATCTGTTAACACTTGTATTGAGGTGCGTTCGCATAGCGTGGCCTACGGTCAATCGCGTTTGCATTGGGATGTTGGTTCTTGCTACTGGTGCGATCGCGTTTGATTGGGATGTTGGTTCTTGGTACTGGTGCGATCGCCTTTGGCGCGGCAAAGCCCATCGCGTTTGATTGGGATGTTGGTCTTGCTACTGGTGCGATCGCGTAGCGTGGCCATAGGGCAATCGCAAGCTGGGCTAAATTCCCCTCAGAACATCCAGTCACTGAATGCAGTAATTAACTTCACCGGTTGATGTGATTTATATCACGACTTTATCTAACTAAATCAATAACAATGATTAGTGAAAGTTATAAGATTAGTCAGCTGGATATTATAACTTATCATCTCAGGTCAAAGCATCTTATTACATCACTAAATTGCAAATCGCTTTATTTAGCCCAACTATCAGCCCTAGAGGCAAAGAAGGCAGCTACGCTGAGGGCTTGGAGGCGATGCGTAGCAAGCTGAAACTGTCGAAGCGTTGGTACTGAGCAAGGAGTTTTAGATGTGTTGTGGTGACGACACAGTAGTAGAAAAAATATAACAAACATTTCCCTTGAGGATACTATTCTTAATTACCTCCAGACATTACCTTAATGTTGGGGGAGAACTTGGTGAATATATATGATTGTGGTCGATGAAAGCTAAAGAAGTTCTGAGACGATATGCAGCAGGAGAAAGGGATTTCCGTAGGGAAAATCTTAGAGGTCAGTCGTTTCAAGGGGAAGACCTTTCCGGGGCGGATTTTAGTGAAGCGGATATTCGAGGGGCAAATTTTAAGAATGCTAATCTAACCGAAACTAAATTTTGTAAGGCCAAGGCAGGATTACAGAAAAGGTGGGCAATTGTTGTTTTGTTGGTTTCCTGGATAGCGTCAGGACTATCAGGAATTATTTATTTATTTAGTGGAGAGTTCGTAGAGCACATATTTAACTCTACAAACATAACAGAAAAAGTTTTAGGCTGGACAATTTTGGTTGTAATAATTGTCTTATTTGCTATAATCCTTCGTCAAGGTATTGGAGGACCCGTAGCCGTAGTCTTAGTCGTAGCCGGAACCGGATCCTTAGCCGTAGCCTTAGGTAAAGTCTTCGCTGAAGCCGTAGCCGGAGCCTTAGCCGGAGCCTTAGCCATAATCGGATTTGTAGCCGGAGTCTTAGCCTTAGCCGTAGCCGTAGTCGGATTTGTAGCCGGAGCCTTAGCCGTAGTCGGAGCCGGAGTTATAGCCGGAGCTGAAGCCGTAGCCGGAGCCTTAGCCGGAGCCGAAGCTGAAGCCGTAGCCGTAGCCGTAGCCGGAGCTGGAGCCTTACTTGGCACTTACCTGGGCTGGCGCGCTCTAAAGGGGAACCCCAGAG
Source organism: Moorena sp. SIO3I6 (assembly GCF_010672095.1). Lineage (NCBI taxonomy): Bacteria > Bacillati > Cyanobacteriota > Cyanophyceae > Coleofasciculales > Coleofasciculaceae > Moorena > Moorena sp. SIO3I6. Next base: position 28,043 of record NZ_JAAHHU010000079.1, read on the forward strand.
ATGCCTGGATTCGTAGTATTGCTATTGCTTTTGCTGCCACAGGAGGAACAAGTTTTTACAAGGCTAACCTAACCAATGCTGATTTTACGGGAGCTACCCTCAAAAGTACAGATTTAAGAGAGGCTACTATCACTTGTACTTGTTGGAGGAAAACTATTAAGCTTGACCAAGCTAGACCTGGTAAAACTATCTTAGCTGATACAGCAGTCAGAGAATTATTGGTTCATGGTAAGAGTTATAATAAGTCTTATGTTAATGCCAATCTTAGGGGCGCAAATTTAAAAGAAGCTAATTTAAATAAAGCTAATCTAAAACAAGCTGATCTTAGCAAAGCAACTTTAGAAAACGCTGAGTTAGAAGAAGCTGATTTAGTTAATACCAATCTTAGAGGTGCAAATTTAAAAGGGGCTAATCTAAATAAGGCTAATCTAAAACAAGCTGATCTTAGCGAAGCAACTTTAGAGGATGCTAATTTAAAAGGGGCTAATTTAACTCAAGCTAATTGCGTTGGTACTAATTTTACCGATGCTTATCTTACTGGTGCTTGTTTAGAAGCGTGGAACATTGATTCAAAAACTAGGTTAACTAATGTTGATTGTCAGTATGTCTTTCTACTAGAGAATCCCGATAATATGGGAAGTCGAGAGCGCCGCCCCCATGACTTTAATCGGGTTTTTGAACCAGGGGATTTTGACAAGCTTTATAAGCAGATTATGAATACGGTGCAGATTCTTCTGCGTAATGGGGTTAATCCAGAAGCATTTCGTCAAGCCTTTCAAGAATTAATGGCGGAAAACCCTGAAATTACTGGTGATTCGATTCAAGCAATTGAGAGGAAGGGAAATGATGTTTTACTTACCTTGGAAATCCTAGGATCAATAGATAAGGGTAAGGTTGAAATAATTTTTTTGGAAGTTTATGAGGCTAGACTAGAAGACGCTAAGAGAATTGGTTTTCTAGAGGGTAAAGATGAGGCTAACACTTGCCATCTTCAGAATATAAAGGATGTTATAAACGCTTTTACCAGTCAGCAGTCATCCAATTCTATAATCAATCTTACAAATACAGCTAAATCGGAGAGTGATATGTCAGATAATTCACGTCATTTTAATATAGACCAAAACCGAGCTACTAATCCTAAGGTTAATACTAATCCTAATTTTGCTGTTGCTAACGACAATGCTAGACAATTTAATACTACTAATTTTACACCAGAGCAAAAACAAAACCTAGCTGAAGCAGCAGCAGAAATCCAGCAACTTCTCAACCAAATATCCCAGACTAATCCCACTACGACAAGCAAAGAAAAGATGATAGTTGTCAGTGAAGTTGTTGACCAAATTGAAAATAACCCACCCCTAAAAGCTAAGGTAATCAATGCCCTGAAAGCCGGAGGAGTGGAAGCTTTCAAGGAAGCAATAAACCATCCCCTAGTTAACGTTTTGATGGCTATGATTGAGGAATTGACGTAGGGTTGGGGTAAGCTATCAACTATTGTCCCCTGTTCCCTGTTCCTGTTCCACGCGCCAAGCAGTTTCCCTCCCGATCTTCCCCGATTTAACAAACAACCACGAACCCCTCCTGTACGTATCCTCACCCTTCCTGGTGTGAGGTTTTACTTTTATCAATTCCCTGACTTCCGATGTGGTTAATAACCACTGTTCTTGGGCAGCCATCTTCAACTGCTGCATGTATTCTATGGGACTCAGGGGCTGCATTCTGTTGATATTGGCTCTCTCAATACCAGAAGCAATGGCATCAATCAACACCTCCAATGCTTCCCGTTCTGCCTTCCAAGAACCTGTCCGGTGAACGTTTGGTGAACTGTTCGGTGAACTGTTCGGTGAACTGTCCAGGGAGATAGTTTCCTGACTATCTTCGGTAAACCCTTCGGTTAACAGTGGCTCAAAATCTTCAAACGTTCCACCCCTTTCCAAATGGGTGTTTAAACGATCCAATTCCTCCAGTTGTCTACCAGATATAAAGGAGCGAGTCCCCTCTTTGTTTGTTTCAATATTGGCATGTTTGATTCGATCATAAAGGGCGGTGCGACCGATGTTGTATCTGGTCTGTAAATCCTTGACGGGGATTTTGTCTATTTCCTGAGTCATAACCTTTGCTGGATGTTCGGCGAATGTTCACCGGATGTTCACCGGATGTTCACTGAACATTTTATATCCATGTAGAGGAAATAGGAAATAGGGAATCGGGAATCGGGAATCGGGAATCGGGAGTAGGGAGTAGGGAGTAGGGAGTAGGTAGTAGGGGATTGGGGAAAAATCTGCTGTCTGTTGAGATTTCTTGATTTGGACAGATCCATGTCGATGAGTCAGCATGTGGTTGATCTGTCCACAAGTTTTCGACAAGATCAAAAAGCGATCGCATTAAACCCTCAAAAATAACCCCTCCGTGTGTTGCGATGGAGGGGATGGGAGCAGAAGCAGCCCCAGGAGCAGGTATGTGTGCCAAGGGGCTGACTTCCCCAGGATATCGCAAAAAAAAACGGGGTTGCTTAATAATGGGTGGAATGGGTATCTTGCCCGTTCCTGATTTTTTCGGGCGGGCAGGATGCCCACTCTACTCCTATTCAAATACCGTTCTTCAAGCTATTCACCGATTGTTCACGCTCACATCTTATTTCCACGAGTACTTGGTAGCGATTCGGCTTTGCCGACACTACGTGATCGCCCCCTAAGGACATGCGATCGCTTCCATTGGTCGATGTATTTACCCTGGGACTACTGTAGTAATTCACCAAAAGCACAAGATTGACCAGGTGCTGACTGTTGAAGGTGTGATCGCCCTTACACCACCCACATTTTTCTCTAAAACAGAACGGTTCCGTCTTAGACCACCGGCAACACCGGTTTTTTTTCTCTAAAACAGAACTGTTCCGCCTTAGACCACCCGTTTTTTCTCTAAAACATAACCGCTCCGTCTTAGACCACTGGTTTTTTCTCTAAAACAAAACCACTCCGACTTAGACCACCTGCAACACTAATCAGCACAGGTTGATACTCTTCCCCAAGACCTTCTCAACGATATAGACATAGTCCTTACCCTCCCTCTGAGCAGCTCGAACCAGAGGAAGCTTCGAGAGCTTAACTCCAAAGTTCTTACTTTGCCAGCCCTTCTTGGGGTTTACCAGAACCTTGATATTGATTCCCCAATACCAATCGGAGTCCCTGGTGCGATCGCCCTCCACTAGTGGGTATGTGCGCATAACACCATCTTTCCCTCTGCGGTTAGCGGTGAATTTGTATAAACTGCCATGCTGCTTAGACGCATCTGGGAGGCGGCAGCATAAGCGGTCTTCTATAGTCAGTCCAAGCAGCTTCACCTGCTTAAACGGAATTCTGCTGTACTGGTTCCCATACCACCACTCAACATCTAAACGAAGGGTATCTCCCGGAACAGCTTGGATTACTGTCCCTATACGCCCATCCTTGGAAGCAACCAATTGACCAATGGCATGTTCATGACAGTAGTCAACAATAGAGAGTTGCTTATGCTCCTCGAGAGACAGATTTTTTAGAGAAAAAGCCGTAGTGCTATAGTCATCCTGAGGATTTTTTAGAGAAAAAGCTGTAGCACTATAGTCATCCCCAGGATTTTTTAGAGAAATATCGGTAGCGCTATACCCAGTCCCTTCTTTGCTGCCAGACCCACTTTGCGGCAGAGAGGGCGAGGGC
>NZ_JAAHHU010000790.1:0-2202 GCF_010672095.1 Moorena sp. SIO3I6
TGCCCCCTCTCGGTAAGATGTGGTCACGTCCCAAGGAACAGGGAGGAAAACTATTGAAGCCTCCTCAACCGAATAGGGCAAGCCAAAGAAGCAGCCATTGGGCACAGTAATCTCATTAGGATTAAAAGTGGCTTGATTCATCTTTTTACCTCCTTGGAGACTCCCGTTATAGCCGAAGGCTTAACGGTGAAACGTGCCATATAAACACCTGGGGTTTCCCCAGGTGACAGGCACTCAGGAAAGGGAGGGCAGGATCTAATCTGTATAGGCATAACCATCCTTTCTGTGAATAAATTGACAGTACTTGTGACTGATTCCCTGTACCATTCCTGATTTAGTTGAAATATTGAAATATCCCGATTTACGAGTTGCAACTCGTCCAACATAAGTGCCTATTTTCTTGCCTTTAGTGACAACAGCACGAACAATATCTCCTGTTTGAAAACCTTTATGAATTTTGACTCTTGAGCAGTAACGAATGGGAAACCCATACTTGTTTATTCTGCAAATTTGACGAGTTCCGTGACCTTTAGCAGCGACAAGCAAAGGTTTATAATCCTCAACAATTAAGGTATCAACTTTTCCAACATTTGCGGCATCTAACCAATGAGTTTTAGGTAGATTTTGACGACATCGGTTAAACTTAGTCAAACCGCCACTACCCACCTCAACAGGTAATCCGAACAACTTTAACTCATGGTATAACTTCCAACGAGTTGTATTAACAGCAGCCGCATCAGATAAAGGTCGTTTTGCTTGAGACAAAATTCTCTTTAAAATTTCAGGCTTCCCAGATAAGAATTGTTCAATTTCCTGATTGGATTTAGCATGATTACAGGAATGACAAGCAATAGCAAGATTGGAAACTCTATTAGAACCACCTTTGGATAATGGTTTAATATGTTCAATTTCTAGGTGAGTGCCTTTGGCTCCACAATAGGCACATTTGCGATTCCATTTTTCAAGTAAATATTCTCGAAGCTCGTAGCCATAAAGTGTACCTTGTTGATACTCAATACCAGATATCTCAGGATTCTGTAACTTCTGAGTGTCAAATCTAACCAATTCTTGATACAGCCCTGTAATAGGACATAAACGAGTTAGTTTTTTAACCCAAGTCAAAATGTTATGAACTCTAGACATTAGGCTAGGAGCTAACCAACCTTTTGGTCTAGTTCTATTAAGAAATCTGGGCTGACGATATCGAGTTTTACGATGGCGTCGGGCACGCCTTAACTGCCTACGAGAGGTTAAGGCATCTCGAATTTGAAAGCCTCTGTGGGTAAGTTCACATCCCCAAACTACTCGGTTATTTTGAATGATTGCTAAACCACTTGTTTTTGAGCCAGGGTCTATTTTGAGTTGTGACCCGTGGGTTATTGGCTCTTCTATCTCCTCCGTTAAAATTATGGTAAATGGGTAACGACGATAGACTTTAGCTTTGCCTTTCGAGAGTATAATTCTAGCTCTCGCTGGTTTGCAGGGGTCTAAAGGTTGCCGATTTTTGTTAAGTACAAATACACGCATAACTGTGTTTTCTCCTATCGCTAGGGTAAAGTGAGCTTAGTCAAAGTTATTTCTCGGTACTTTCCCAATCGCACTGGCTTAACTCAACTACACCTGTTTAACGACCGGGTTCTAGAGCTGGGGACTAGCTACGCATCCCCAGGTAGGACTTTAACTCTTGGAAATAACGTAGTTCTTATAGAACTTAGACTGGTAAACTTTGAGCTTGAAAGCTCCCGCTAAGTTCGAAAGACTTAGCGGTGAGTTGTTTACGAGCCCTTGGTTAATTTTTCCTATTCTATCCGAACCTCGTCCCTACGGGCATCCTAGTATTAGGGATTAGGAATGCTTAGATTAGGCACACTTACATTAGGTACAAAAACCCTTAACCCAACCCCTAACGCCTAACCCCCAACCCTATTACCATCAAAACTAAATTAAAAAATTACTAGCACTATGGTAGATATCAAAGAAATTCCCCTAGAGCAAATCCGCCGTCCCCTACCACGACAAAATGATCCAAACAAGGTGGCGGCACTAATGGAATCAATTGCCAAAGAGGGTTTGCGCGAACCCATTGATGTGTTAGAAGTAGATGGGCAATACTATGGTTTTTCCGGTTGCCACCGTTACGAAGCACACCAGCGTTTAGGAAAAAAAACCATTAAGTGCCGCGTGCGTCGCGCTCCTCGGTCG
>NZ_JAAHHU010000791.1:0-2202 GCF_010672095.1 Moorena sp. SIO3I6
TCTCACTGCTGTTACTGTACCTCATTACTATGATAATTGCTATATAGTGCCCTTGCTTATGTCCTGATCTATTTTACCTTGATGCCTTCAAGATTAACGATCGCCACTATACATATCTTATTCTGGATTCATCCATTGTATTAGTGGAATAAATTCCATAAAGGGATCTAATTATTTCAGATTTTTATCCACTAACTCCTCTATTATTTTTTCACATTTCATTCTTGATTGCTATAACTTAGTTTCTACAATTAGATAAGTATTACGAAAGTAGGGGAATTGGCCAAGGATTTTAAAAAGTAGTTGCCATTGCCAAGGCCAACGTTCTTGATGTATTTGATATAGAGGCCAACTATTGACTACTTGCAATCCCATGGCAGTTAAATCTTCTTCATTCTTCACAAACCACTTTAGGGAAGCTCCAATTTGAGATAGATTTTTACTGATTTTATTTTTAGCATAATTTCCTAAGACTTCCACATCTAAGGTTGCACCTGGAAAACGAGAGCGCATCATAGATAGAAGTTGCTGGACTTCATTTACCTCAAAGTAGGCTAGTAAGCCTTCTGCAATAAATAAAATGTTTTCTGGTTCTACGTTGGGCAAATTATTCATCCAGTCAAAATCCATAACTGAAGCACTAATAAACTGATGCTGTTCTGTCTGTGTATCTAACTTAGAGCGCAATTCAGTTACCATGGGCAAATCTAGTTCAAACCAACGATAAGCATTCTGTCCAATACGGTGAAAACGACTAGATAATCCAGCTCCCAATTCTACTACAACTGGATGGGAATGGTTGGCAATATGACCAGATGCTATTTGATCATGCTGGTAAGTTCGGATAGCAACTGCAATATTACCAGCTTTAGCACTTTTAGAATAAAATTTCTCTAGCTCTTGATCCCAACCCGCGAGTTTTAACCACTCAACAGCTAGTGGATCTTGAAATAGGGGATGAGAATTAGCTTGTTCTTCAGCTCGTCCTCTGAGTGGTAAAAGTAGGGTGCGAGGTACACCTGTTAATTCAGTAACAATTTGAGACATAAGATATTGATATCCTGTTTGTTTAAAATTTTGATTAGAGTTGATTCAATTATTGACTATAACTGACCTTACTCAAAGCTTTCTCTATACAAGCTCGTAACTTTTTAGCCAAGGTGGTTACGCCTGGTGGATAAACCATATACTCGTGATAACCAGGAACAGTTTCTACCTTAACCTCGCCAATGGACTCGTCTGCCCAACCTAGAGTTGGTCCCATAGCAGCAATGACTTCCTGGGAGAATCCCAATGAACCTTTTTCAGGTTTGAATAAAGTCATAGAACCTGAATAGTTGGGTGGTGAGTAGCTACGCATTGCATTGTAATTTAGCTCCAAAACTTTCAGGAGACCTTCAATATCAGCAACCTGAAAATCATGAGGAACTACATTAGCTTGTTGAGCTTTCTTCAAAATAAAGACTGTTCTTTCCTCTGGAGCAAGTTTCTGGAATTCTTCGGTAGGTATAGAAACAGTTCCCCCAAACAATTGAAAGACAACTTCTTCCCCTTCTACTTCTACTATGTTTTGCTCATCAGTCAACTTCGATGGGGCGTAGGTATCAAGTAATCCTAGAAAAGCTACTTGTTCACCTTGAATCGTTAATTCGTAAGCCATCTGTAATGCTACTGCTCCACCAAATGACCAACCAAGTAGAGTATACGGACCATTTGGCTGCACCTCACGAATAGCAGAAAGGTAAAGACTAGCCATATCTTCTACCCGTGTGAGTGGTTCTTGCCCTTTTTCTATACCTAATGCTTGTAGACCATAGAAGGGTTGCTCCGTTCCCAATAGTTTAGCTAACTCAAAGTAGCAGAAAGCAGTTCCACCACCAGGGTGTATGCAGAATATTGGCACTTTGGAGCCATTTGGGTTAATAGGAAATAGAGGGGAAAAGGAGGAAATACTCTCTTGACGGAGAACAGCAGCTAGTTCCTCAATAGTAGGAGATTGAAAGAGGGTTGACAGGGCTAGAGATTTCCCCAACTCATTTTCAATATATTTCATCAAGCGAACTGCCAAAAGTGAATTGCCCCCCAACTCAAAGAAATTATCATAGATACCCACCTGGGATACCTCTAACAAATCCTGCCAGATTTGAGCAATTTGACGCTCCGTCTCATTCCTGGGCTTTACCCTTTCTTGAGTTGAACGAC
>NZ_JAAHHU010000792.1:0-2197 GCF_010672095.1 Moorena sp. SIO3I6
TCTAAAGAAAAATCAATATAATATTTGTTATCTTCTTCAGGATGATCTCTTAAAAATAAAGTCCTTCCTGGATTTGTCGCTTGCAAAAATGTTCGTAAGTCTAGTGGCATTTCTGAGTACATAAAAAAATTGTAGTAAGTGAAGAAAGTGATGATGTTTTAAATACAAACAAATTGCTTGAAACCAATATATAGAGAGGAATACCGGGAGGAGGTCAAAGTTGCAGAACAGATGCACTAAGTAGGTGTGCATAAATAAACTTTAAAACTCAAAATCCTAAAATGAAGCTGAAAGCCTTGATTAAAGGGGTTTTCAGCATTTTGAATCTCAATCGCTATTTTACGGATAATTATGCCCACCTAATTATATACTATCAGAGCAAGCTCAAACACATGAGAGGGCTATAGTTTTAGTACAAATGTTCTGCATAAGTGACATGCTCCCGCAACACCCGTAATTTAGTTTATCTCAATCTCAAAGTAGGCTGATTAATATAATACCCTTTGATGAGACGCAGAGTTTTTTTTGGGAGCTATAGCAACCCTAACCCTAAATGATTTGTGACAAGTTAGGGGCTTGAAACCCAGGTATAACAAGGATCACGTTTCCGAAAATTACCACAACCTATTTAGCTGGGGGGGTAACATGCAAGCTTAAATCCTTACTGGGTAATAATTTCAGCCCATAAGTTACTTAGCGATGCAGCGCCTTTTAAGAATTAAATTCGCCACGGGTCGCACCTAAAAGATACATTCTGTTTTGGGCGCGACCTTGGACGTAGTTATAAGGGTTTGAGGTTCCAGAAAGCGATGCAGCGCCTTCACGCGGGGGTTTCCCCCACTCGCGCTTTGCATCAAGACAATGAATCGAGGGTTAATTTGGGACTGTATTTTCCCTGAGCTCATTGGCATCAAAGCCTTATATACTAAGGTTTTTAGGGCTCATGTTACCTCCTCAGATTGCCTTGATTTTCCTTATACCATAATTGTAGTTAACATTTTCTATAAAAAGTGATTTCATTAATCATATTAAATGTTGAGATTAATTTATTTATTTAACTTAATTAATCTCAAAAATATTGCAAGTATTTACATTTTTTTTTAAGATTTGTAATAATTCAAGTAGGGAATTCCCGCATTTGTGACAAGTTGGGCGTACGCAATCGAAAGTCTAACAGAGTCAGTTTTCAGCTGATTTACTCGCCCTAGGAGGCGCGCACCGTCCAGTTTTTACGTTGGTTTGTATGGTCAACTTGGGTTAGTTTAAATGATGTTTGTCTAGAATTAGTAACGGAATTAGTGAAATTCAATCCTAATAAGGGATGCAGCGCGGTCTTGGGGGTTTCCCCCACTCGCGCTTTGCATCAAGACAACGAAAGTATTATCAACGAGGTATAAAGGCGCTTATTGCTTATAGAGTATGCGTTTTAGCTTATTTCGTCGCCCCCTCAGGGTTTTATTAAGCACCTAAACAAAATTAATTTCCTACTACCAATCTCTGTAACCCTTACATCGTAAGGCTTTGAGTTTTGTAAAATGTGTAATTAATTTTGTGCACCTGCTTACTTATATAAAACAAGTTTTAGCCCCATCATTATGGCCAGGTTCCGTGGTAATTATGGATAATTTATAGCGCTTTCATCGGGGTGAGCTTTTGCGTATACCCAAGCATTGGCTAAATCAGCAGCTGTAACTGTTGGATAACTTTTTAAAAGGTCACCATCACTGTATCCAAGACGACGAGCTTCTACAAGTAACCAGACGGGAATACGAGTATTGGCAATGCAAGCTTCTCCCCCACAAATTCTAGGGTTTTTCTCAATTCCTTGCCAATTGTTTGTGAGACTTTGAGCAAGTAACTGAATAACCTGCACTTTTTCACTAGGGCTAAGGGCAAGAAGTTGTTGCTCTAAGTCTTTAAGTACCACGGATGTCAATCCTTTGATGGGCGGGAAACCGATAGTTATAATTCTATCAGAAATCGGGAATCGGGAATCGGGAATCGGTAATCTGGTTAATTGATAGTATTGCTGAACCCGAAAAGGGTAAGAGTTGGTTTCAGGAAAAAATTACCCAATGGTTAGGAAATTTACCTGACGATCAAGCAGAGTTAGCTCAGAGCTATCACCACCTGCGGCTTAAGAATTAAATTGGCCACGGGTTGCACGGTCAGGAATGGGCATCTTGCCCGTTCCTGA
>NZ_JAAHHU010000793.1:0-2188 GCF_010672095.1 Moorena sp. SIO3I6
TTGGTGTCCATTGAGTATTGAGTATCGTTAGGTTAGCGCTGATATCGCTATAGTTTTGCCAAAGCTTTTTAAAGACTTCATCATCCTGAAGCATCAGAGCATCGGCTGCTTGGTCAGTTGACAACCTTAGGTTAGCTTCTAGCTGCCTTAATCCAGAGGTAGCCGCTTGCTGCTGAGCCAATAAATTAGCACGCTCCACTCGCAAGCTCTCTACTTCTTCTGAAAGGTTCTTGATTTGTTCAGAAATTTTGAGCGGTGAATTCTTTTTGAATTGAGAAAGCTTTGTTTGGGCTTTTTTTAAGTTACTATTAGCAGAGTCTAACGCTAACAACGTCTTGTTATCCTGACGAGCTGATTCTTCTGCTCTCAAGTAATCAATCCGCTTGACTAAGGCTTGATAAAAAGCCCGAGTATTTCGCTGAGCTTCCAGTTTGCTTTTGCCATCCACTTCAAATTCTATGATAGTGGTACCTCTATCCAAAGAAACCCTTGGCTTGGCAAACTCTTCAAAATCTTTGACTGAGGTATTAACAGCAGCAGCAGCTTCAGTTAATACGACGTCACTCATGGCGATATACTGGTAGTTTTCTCGTGGATCTACCTTTAAAAGATATCCGTAAGGAGACTTCTCACCTGGATTGGAGGAAGCTTGACCGACTCCAGGGAGTTGAACAGATCCTTGAGAACCCACACCAGGTATAATTGCTGCTGCCTTACTGGTGTAAGTTGGAGGGATTTGCTCGAGCACAAAAAAAGCTAAACCCAAAATAGCAGCATTACTCAAAATCCCCAAACTTATGTAGGAAAACCATTTCAACCCATTGGGTCGAGAACGTTGGCGTGCTTTTGGTAAGGCTCGAATCGGAATTGAAGATTCTGTCATCGTCTGTGATCAGAATAGATGCAGTCCACAAATTTACATTCAGACTAAATTATGAATATTTTGTGATTGTAGTTCAGATCCCGTGCTTTTAAACAATTTTGACCAGTGGGATAAATCCTCTAGCTGCTATTATTATAGAACTAGATGACAGAATTAGATGACGCCCACAATAGTTTTTTTTTGCCCATTGAAATCACACCCCCATAATACTACAGATGCAGATGGGGTTAGCCAAGACCAACTAACAACGGCCTAGCCTAATGGATCTTAAAATTCACTTGATCAATCAGTTCTGATCCATGTTCAACCTACCCTACAAGGGAAGCCAAGGGTTAACAACCTTCAACCTTCAACCTTCAACCTTCAACCTTCAACCTTCAACCTTCAACCTTCAACCTTGGCCAAAAGGCCACGCGTGCGCGTTCAACCTTCAACTTCCAATCTTCAACCTCCCAACTCCCGAGAACGCTGATAAGACCCTAAAACCGCCTCAATCAAAGCTGATCGAAAACCAGCCTTCTCCAACTTAGCGATCGCAGCAATTGTGGTTCCCCCAGGACTAGTCACCTTATCCTTCAATTGAGCTGGATGCATTTGAGTTTCTTGTAACAGCTGGGCTGTCCCCAATACTGTAGACAGGGCCAACTGTAATGCGATCGCTCTGGGTAATCCAGCTGCCACGCCCCCATCTGCTAGGGCTTCCACCAAAATCGCCACATAAGCTGGGCCTGACCCAGATAAACCGGTCACCGCATCCATCAGGTGTTCCGGAATCTCAACTACTTCACCAACAGCCCTAAAAATTGTCTTTGCTTGCTCCATTTGATCAGGCGATACCCATTTTCCGGCCGCTAGGGCTGTGATTCCTGCCCCAACTGTTGCAGGAGTATTAGGCATTGCCCGGATCACTGGCTGGGAGGCAAAAGCGGTTTCCAGTCGTTCCAGAGGCACTCCAGCTATAATTGAAATCACCATTGGCAACGTTCCTAAGCTGTGACCGTTGTCACCTCTACCCATTCCCAGTTCTGCCGCTACCGCTTTAAATACCTGAGGTTTAATTGCCAGTAACAAAACCTCTGATGCTGCCGCTGCCGCTTGGTTATTGGCAGTGACCCTTATGCCGTATTTTTGCGCCAAACCATCACGGCGCTGCTCCAGCAGCTCACTCACCAAGACCTGATCAGGGTGGTAAAGTTGTTGGGCAAGTAGACGGGATAGGAGGGCTTCTCCCATGACACCGCCACCAATTATGCCAAGTTTTATAGGCAACCCAACACCTCTCTTTTCAACTATTAATGTTATTCA
>NZ_JAAHHU010000794.1:0-2187 GCF_010672095.1 Moorena sp. SIO3I6
CAATAATAAAATTACTTACCCAATTTAAACATGCTATACTATAATAAATAGTATCTAAACTAAAGCATTGTTTGAGGTAGTCGTGGCGTTGGACTTACTGAGCGAAATCTATAGTTCATTTGAACCTTCTCAGCCTCCACTGAAAAAGGCGTATGTTGACTGTCAAGACGTTCGTGGTGATTGGGAAGTTATTCGAGAGTTAGGACTTAAAATTAGGCGCTCTAAGCAGCCAACATGCCAGCTCTACACTGGGCACCGAGGAGTCGGTAAATCTACTGAACTTTTACGGCTAAAAGACTATTTAGAAGAACAGAAGTATTTTGTGGTTTACTTTGCCGCAGATGACGAAGATATTGAACCCCAAGATGCTGATTATGCAGATATTCTCTTGGCTTGCACTCGCCACTTGGTAGAAGCAATTAAGCTTGAACAGCATAATCCATTACTAAATTGGATGAAAGATCGTTGGGAATCCTTAAAGGATATTGCCCTGACCGAGGTAGCTTTTGATGGATTAAGTTTAGAAGGGCAAATCTCCCAGTTTGCCAAGATTACTACTAACCTTCGAGCAACACCAGATAAACGCCGTGAACTCCGGCAAAAAATCAACGCCAATACGCCATCTCTAGTAGAAGCTCTCAACGACTTTATCAAGGAAGCTCAAAAGTCTTTGTCTGCTGACAGCCGAGGAATTGTCCTGATTGTTGACAACCTTGATCGAATCGTAGAAACCCGAGAAGCAGGTAAACCAAGCAATTATGATGAAATTTATCTGAATCGTAGTGAAATGTTAGGAGGATTGGCTTGTCATGTAGTTTATACTGTGCCAATAGCGATGATGTATTCAGGACGGGCAAGTCAGCTCGCCAATGATTATTATACTAATGTATTGCCAATGATCATGATCCGCAATCCAGACGGAACAGAAAATAAACTAGGGCTAGACAAAATGAGGGAATTGATCTGCCGTCGGATTGACCTGATCGAACCCAACTTACTTCAAACCCTAGAGGGGAAAGTAGACGGGCTAGATTTTCCGCCGGTATTTGATAACGGTGAGACCTTAAAGAATCTTTGTCTAATGAGTGGTGGACATGTCCGAACCTTGATGCAATTAATCCAGAAAGCGATTGACTGGACAGATGAACTACCGATTACTGGAAAAGCGGCAAAGCGAGCCATTGAAGAAACACGAGAGACCTATCAGAATACCGTACGGGAGACTGAATGGGAAATTTTAGCGCGAGCATGTCATCTCAAACAAGGATATATTAATAATGATGTTGATCACTTACGTTTGTTGTTGAAGCGTTGCCTCTTGGAATACCGCTATTATGATCAAAACGATAACCTACAGATTTGGTGTAACGTTCATCCACTAATCGAAGGGATTCCAAGATTTCAAGATGTACTTACCAAGGTGAGAGCTTTATGAGTCTTGCTAACTCATCTAAGGATACTCCTCCCTCTAAGGAAGAGATTTACCAAGCCTTTTTGCGATCGCTAAGGCGACGGAGGGGATTTGGGATTGTGTTCATGCAATGTCCTCCAGCAGAGGCTAAGCGGATCATTGGGCGAGTGCATCAGGATTTACCCCAGAAGCAAATAGCAACCTTAACATTAACCGAGCCCATTGATAATCTTTATGATCGTGTTGAAAAGATTCTAGACCGCGATCAATTGAGTATTCTCTTCATTGAAGGTCTCGAAAAATCCTTAGAAGCTTATATCAAGCCAGGATATCGCGGAGACGGGGATTACTACAATCTTGATACTGTCCCTAGCATCTTGAACCACTTAAACCAACGGCGAGAGCTATTTCGAGATCATTTCCCAACTCTTTGCTTCGTTTTTGTTTTGCCAGCGTTTGCTATTAAATACTTTATTCGTCGTGCTCCTGATTTCTTTGATTGGAGCGCAGGTATTTTTGATTTTTCTGTTGATATAGGAGGTAACGATTTCTCTGATAATGTAATCCAACCAGGGCAAAACAACATCAATGTTGGTAGTGGTAGACCTGTTGACGAAGAGATTGACTATTTTCAACAGGCTTTACAAAGGCAACGAGAAATCGGCGATCGCAAGGGTGAGGCAGATTGTTTAAGTAGCTTGGGTAATGCTTATCGATCCTTAGGCCAATATCGAGAAGCGATTGACTATCTCCAACAGGCTTTACAAATTCAACAA
>NZ_JAAHHU010000795.1:0-2187 GCF_010672095.1 Moorena sp. SIO3I6
TCATCACCATTGCCAGAATCACAGTCAGAATAGACCGATAACTTCTCATCATCATTGTTTGTTCGCTAGCCAACCGATCGGGAAAACTATTTAAGGTTCGTCACGTACTATAACCCAATATTGCTCCCATCAAACGCAAAGTTTAATACCCAATACGGCAGATTGACCACTGATTGTGTCCAAGCTTACCTACCCAAGCACTACTTTCAGCAAGATCTTGGTTGGCGAAATACTAATCAAATCACGAGCTGCTCAGGTAGACGCTGCTGGGAGCATGTCAACTTTATAATTAGGACTATATTCAGGAAGATACTCTAACTCTAAATGAATATTCGGCAGTTTTTATTATAGTTTTTATTATCTGCTTTTTTTGTGAAAATTTGCATTGTATAAAATCATGATTATTTTAGTTTTTTTTTAGCAAAATGTTCTTTTTTATTTACCGCTCATACTCATTTATTAACTAGTTCTCAATAAAAGGCTTTTTAAAAAAACTAAATAAGTAATTTCACTCAATTACTGCATCTTAAATTTTATTTAATACATGAGTGTTGTCACTATTGCTATTGCTAGTCAATTTTTATAAATTAATAGAAAAGCAAGTAATTATTTTGCCATAGTTTAGAAGCTACAGGGTGTTTAACAGGTTTTAAATCTACGCAAACTACAAAAACTTGATCCCTTTTACAAAAAAACATGACTAACATTTTAAAAAAGTTATCTTTCGTTGCCACAAGTGCAGTTCTTGGCTTCACTGTCATTCAGGCTAATCCTGTTAATGCAGCTTCCATGATTTATGATTTGGAAGTTAGTATAGATTCAGGTGTTTTAGCTGGTGAAACCTACTCTGGATTTTTTGAGTTTGATGATTCAGGACTAACGGGAATAGATGAAGAATTTTTATCAGTCTCCAATATCAGTTTTGACTTTGGTGGTGTTAACTACACTGAAACTAATAGTTTATCCGATCCTGAAGCTGTATTTTTCGATGGTGATTTCTTAGGGTTGAGTTGGTCAGATGATGAATTCTCTTTTATAGCTGGTTTCTTTGACCTTAGTGAAGCTTTCTTTGCATACGATATTCCTCAAGGAGCTGGTGCAGGAGACATTGCATACACTTTACGTGCAGATACCCCAGCATCTACACCAGTATCTACACCTGAACCAACTGCTATTTTTAGTTTGTTAGCTTTGGGTGCTACAGGTTGCAGTGGTGTTTTGAAAAAGAGAAAGTAAACATCATTATCAAAAAATACCAGATATTTTTTCAATAAATATCTCAAAAAAATAATGTAGGGATGTTCTATGGAGCGCTGGGGAGGTCACATGCAAGCTATAATCCTTACTGGGTAATATGTTCAGCCTATCTGTTAATTCAGGCGCGCTTTCCGCATCTAATTATTAAATTCACGCTTTGGTGCGCGCCTCCAAGGCGCGGCCTTGGGTTGCACACCTAGGAGTGGGTTAATGGAAGCAGGGAGCTTTGCAGCAGGGATCAGCAATAGCGCTATAGTTGTTAAGGCTTTTTTCCGTTACAGCACAATGGTAGTCTGCTATTAACTCAGATTAATCAGACCGAACCTATTGGCAAAATGAGCGATCGCAATATTATTACCATCGAACCGGATAAGCGAGCTGGGAAACCGTGTATTCGGCAGATGCGAATAACGGTTTATGACGTTTTAGCCTGGCTAGCAGCTGGTATGTCTCACGCCGAAATTGTCGATGACTTTCCAGAATTGACGGAAACAGACATTAGAGCTTGTCTAGAATTTGCTGCTGATCGCAACATCCTTTAATTGCCACGGATAGTGAATAATTCAGGTTCTTCAGTACCTTTTATGCTAAAGTTCCAGTTAAAAAACTCAGAAAGCTTACTGTAAAAATAAAATTAGGCTCTTCAACTAACAAAAATTACTGAATACAGCCTCTTTCCTCTGTTCCCTGTTCCCTGTTCCCTGTTCCCTTTTACAGACTGTTTATTGAGCATAACAGGTACGGTAGAGCTATAATTCAAGCTTTGCGTCGTAGAAACGGCACCAGGATTTCACTAATTTCCTTCGACCAATGCTCCTGAGGGTAATGTCCAGCTTCCTCCAGCTTCACTAATTCCTTATTCTTAAGCTGATTAGCAAATTGCTCAGCTTGCTCAACCGGAAGCCAAGGGTCTTTGAGTCCCCAAACAAT
>NZ_JAAHHU010000796.1:0-2186 GCF_010672095.1 Moorena sp. SIO3I6
GGATTATCCACTGCCTTGACAAGGTCGATAGTTTTCGCAATAGTTTTCGCTAGTGGTGCATCTATTGGCAGTTTTCTCAATGTAGTCGTTTACCGACTACCTGCTGGTTTATCCATCCTTTGGCCCCCCTCCCGCTGTCCCCATTGTCTGCATAAGCTGGGCAAGGGAGAGAATGTGCCGGTAATGGGCTGGCTGTGCTTAAAAGGACGTTGCCGTCACTGTAATACCAAGATTTCCAGCCGCTATCCCCTAGTAGAGGCCATAACCGGTGTACTGTTTTTACTAGTTTTCTGGATGTATGGTTGGGGTTGGCAAACCCTAGGGTATTGGGCGTTTTTGAGCTGGCTGTTGACTCTAGCTCTGATTGATATCGATACTATGACCCTACCGAATTCCCTAACTCAGTCTGGATTAGTGGCTGGTTTAGTATTTCAAGGAACTACTGGTTTTTTGCAGGGGTCTCAACCCATAGCAATAATTCCTCAATTAATGACTGGGGTGGTAGGTGCAGTGCTAGGGATTTGGTTGTTTGACCTGATTGCTTTTGGGGGTTCGATTGCCTTTGGTCAATCCGCTATGGGGGGAGGAGATGCTAAACTAGCGGCGATGATGGGAGCTTGGTTAGGTTGGAAGTATTTGCTCTTGGCTAGTTTCATCGCTTGTGGTGTAGGGGCTTTTGCTGGTGGCGCAGCCATTGCCCTGGGTTGGATGAATCGCAAACAGCCAATGCCATTTGGTCCTTTTCTAGCCTTGGGAGCAGGATTGACTCTACTGTGGGGTAAATTAATAGTGTCCACTTACCTAGAACTATTTTTTCCATTGAGTTAAACATTATCTTAGGTGCCCTTTCCTTGTCTTGATGCAGTCGCTCATGGGGGGAACCCCCAAGACCGCGCTGCATCGCTAGGCGAATTAAATTCGCCACATGTCCCACCTATTGAATACTATTCGCTAACTCTCTCAATTTAGACGTTGAAACCGACAACCTAAAAATTACTACATAATAGGAAATCTAAAAAAATTAACCTAATCTAAAATTTTAGCTAATTCTCTACTAATCATAATAATTATAACTAAGTATAACTTATAAATAAAACTATAGATCAAATTAAACTATCAAATTCAACGGCTCTGAAAACTCTACTATTGGTAATGAATGCTATTGGTATTGGCCTGTGTATTGGATAACAATCAGAACTACCAATCTTCGCTGGGAAGCCGAGCTGATGCAGCAGGTGCTAGCCGCTCATGATATTCCAAGTCGCATTCTTGATATTGGGATCATGTCTTATTTAGGTGCAGGTAGCCCTGCGGCTTTACAAGTTCGCTCACCAGATCAATGGACAGCCTTACTGTTGTTGAGTTCCCCAGAAGAAGAGCAGGCAGGACAATCAGATAAATCAGATTATAGCTAAAAAAATATAGGTGCGCTTTCCGTAGGCGAATTAAATTCGCCACGGGTCGCACCTTTAGATAATACGTTAACAGGATTAATAATTTTTATGTCTCTATTCGATTGGTTTGCAAATAGACGAAAAATTGAACCAACCCCTAAACAACCTCAAGAACGGGAGATTGCTGATGGGCTATGGAAAAAGTGTGAAGCTTGCGGAGTGCTCTCCTACGCCAGAGACCTGCAAGCTAATCAAATGGTTTGCACTGAATGTGAGCATCATATGCGAGTCCCTAGTGATGAGCGGATCCGCCAGCTGATTGACCCCCAAACCTGGATCTCACTGGATGAACACCTACATCCGACGGATCCCCTGAAGTTTTGCGATCGCAAATCCTATAGTGATCGTTTGCGAGACAGCCAAGAAAAAACTAAGCTCACAGATGCGGTACAAACCGGCACCGGTAAGCTAGAGAATTTGCCCATTGCTTTGGGAGTAATGGATTTCCGGTTCATGGGCGGTAGTATGGGTTCGGTAGTTGGGGAAAAACTGACTCGTTTGATAGAACAAGGAACTAAGCAACAGGTACCCGTTATAATCGTTTGTGCATCTGGTGGAGCCAGAATGCAGGAGGGGATGTTAAGCCTGATGCAAATGGCCAAAATCTCTGGTGCCTTGGAACGCCATCGTCAAGCCAGACTACTCTACATTCCAGTGCTTACTCATCCTACCACTGGTGGGGTGACCGCCAGTTTTGCCATGTTAGGGGATATTATCATAGCGGAACCGAAG
>NZ_JAAHHU010000797.1:0-2185 GCF_010672095.1 Moorena sp. SIO3I6
TTAAATCCTAAGGTGGGCAATGCCCACCTTACCTATGGCATTTCCATCAAAAACCAAAAATAAATGTTTTTATACCAAGCTTATGGATTAACTATTCAGTCAGTATTCTTACTTGCTGAACTAACAAAAAGTCAAAATACAGCCAATATTTACATCCAAAAAGGTAAAGTAAAACTACCCCCATTAGAAGCAACTTCTATTAACCGTCAAGGCAAAGAAGCTCACTTTGCTGGCAACGCTCAAGAAGCCTACTTAGGCTGGGATGGCATAGCAACCCTACTCGCAAAAAACGGTGATACTCTCATCGTCGATCCTGATTTCGATGACATCAATCCCCAACTATTAAGCCTATATATCTTAAGCGAAGCATTAGGCTTAATACTCTATCAAAGAGGCTTGTTTCTCCTCCATGCTAGTGCCGTAAAAATTGGTGAACAGGTAGTGATATTTGCTGGTTGTCCAGGTGCGGGTAAATCTACCACTGCTGCGGCTTTTGCCAAACTCGGTTACACAGTTTTATCTGACGATATGGTTGCTATTGACTTAAATTCAGGGGATAAACCGATGGTATATCCCGCTTTCCCCCAAATCAAAATCTGGCCACCAACAGTAGAAGGACTTGCTTACGATATATCCACTTTACCAACTCTTTATCCTGGTTCCCGCAAGCGTGTAATTAGGAAACCAGAAAATTTTCCTACTCAACCCTTTCCTCTGGCTCATATCTTCTTCTTAGAAGACGGTAGGGATTTTAACGTTACTCCAATGGCAGGAAACGATGCTTTTTTAACTTTGGCGCGTTTCTTTCCTTTACCTAGTCAACTATTGGCAGGAAAAACCCTTGAGCATCATTTCCAACAGTGTCTACAATTAATCAGTCAAGTAGATTTATGGAAAATAGAAAAACCGAAAGACTTTAGGATACTCAAGGAGCTAATTACTTGGGTTGAAGGAAAATTAGAAACAACTCATCTCAATGCCTAGAATTAAACGCGCACTTCTGTTTGTCTGGCATAGTGCGCCTACTTTAACCACTATCAAAGTCATCCTAATTATTCTCCAGGGGTTACTACCCCTAGCCTTGCTCTATCTGAGCAAGTTAGTTGTAGATACAGTTGCTACCAGCCTCACTCTATCCGATAAACAAGCTGCCTTCAGTCAGATAATGTTTCTGCTTGCTGTTGCTGGCGGAGTAACTTTAGTAACTAGCGTTTCCCAGTCTCTATCTCAACTTGTCAGTACTCTCCAGTCTCAAAAAGTTACCGATTACATGGAAGGGATGCTTCATGACAAGTCGATGGCAGTAGACTTAGAGTACTATGAAAATGCCGAATACTACGATATGTTGCAACGGGCGCAACGAGATGCTCCGGAGCTCCCCAACCAAATTCTCCATCGTCTGGCAGAAATTGGTCAAAATAGCGTTTCTTTATTAGCAATAGTCGGCTTGTTACTTTCTTTTCATTGGGGAATTGCAGGAGTTTTATTTGTTGTCGGCATTCCTACTATGTTAGTGCGTCTTAAATATGCCAAAATTATGTATCATTGGCAGCGAGAGCGAACCCCTATTAGAAGACGAGCTAACTATTATGGCGGTTTGCTAACTAGAGATAGACCAGCTAAAGAAATTCGTCTGTTTAATTTGGGTAGTGTTTTTAGTCAGCGCTTTCATCAGTTGCGATGGCAACTATACCGAGAAAGCTTTACTATTGCCAAAAGCCGTTCTATGGCAAACCTAGCTGCACAGGG
The DNA here is from genome assembly GCF_010672095.1 of Moorena sp. SIO3I6. NCBI lineage: Bacteria > Bacillati > Cyanobacteriota > Cyanophyceae > Coleofasciculales > Coleofasciculaceae > Moorena > Moorena sp. SIO3I6. The sequence goes on from NZ_JAAHHU010000797.1 coordinate 1,750, forward strand.
TTTTAGTGGCATCATCATGCTTGCTGCCTATGGTTTTATTATTTATCAAACCGTTCAAGGTCTCCTTACTCTAGGAGATTTAGCTCTTTATCATCAAGCATTTAAACGGGGACAAAGTGCTTTTAGTAGTGTTTTAGGTGGCTTATCTGGTTTTTATGAGGATAGTTTGTTTCTCAATAATCTCTACGAGTTTCTCGATCTCCAACCCAAAATTACCGAACTACCTGATCCCAAATTAGTACCGCAACCGATACAGAAGGGAATTGTCTTTAATAATGTTAGTTTTCAATATGCTAATACGACTCGTCAGGCTCTCAAAACGATTAACCTGACTCTACAACCAGGAGAAACTATTGCCTTAGTAGGAGAAAACGGTTCGGGAAAAACCACCCTAATCAAATTATTATGCCGTTTATACGAACCCACTTCTGGCAGT
>NZ_JAAHHU010000798.1:0-2184 GCF_010672095.1 Moorena sp. SIO3I6
CTTGTGTTTTCCGCCACTGAGCTGGAGAAAAGTGGATGTCAACTAGGGGTTCAGACCAACTAGCATTAAGCCGTTTCAACAACATCCGGCGCTGAAATTTTAGTTCTTGTGCCCAAACAGAGCTAGACGTAGCCACATATAAGATATCCCTAGAGATAGCATAGGGTCTGGTATGATTAGCTATATTCATTCCTACTATTTCAGACCAAGACTTAATTAGGTATGACAAGCGTTGTATACCTTCCCACTCCGGCTGATTTGTAATCCTATCTAAGATCTGATTGAGTGATTTAAGCATATCGCCTTACTATAATTAGTTAATTTGACAATAGTTTTGATGGCTTCAGGACTGACGTCACAGGCTAGAAGCCTGTGCCACACTAGGCTACAAACTAGCTTAGAGTTAGTAGGGTGACCCTAGAGATAGAATGGCTGCGTAAGTCCTGTTGCTTGTTCTATAGCACAAACGACCGATAGAGTCTGCCATGAGCCAAAACTCCTCAGTTAATTCATCCCCTAGCTCGACGGGTAACTACAACCTCAACTCAGTTTTACAAGCTGCTCTGAGTAGCCTTGATGTGCAACTAGAGGAAGAATTAGCGCGCTACCGACGTCGAAGAGTAGGACGCCCAGTCATGACTAACCGTAGTCTTGGTCGTAACCGGGCGCGTAAACCCCTAGAGTTAATTTCTGTGGGTGAGGTACAACAGAAATCCTCACCATCGCAGACAAACAAGACCATCCCTCAACTAAAGCAGCCATCAACCATTCCACTGCCAAACCTAACAGCCAAGGGGACAACTTCTCTCAAACAACCACAAGAGCCATTGGTTGAGCAGACTGAATCCCTAGATTCCCTGTTATCACAGTCCCCGAAACCTACTCAGCCACCAGTTGCCTCCCAGTATAATCATGGTGAAAGTGCTAGCTTAGGTATTCAGAAAGAGGCTACGGAGCAACTTAAGCCTCCTGAAAAATTGCCTGAAAAATCAGGTAGTTTGATCAAGTTAGGGGCTAACCAAACCCAGCCAGAAGATTATCTCGAATCATCAGAAAAACTACTACAGAGTCTGGCAGAAGATGAAGAAAAATTTGACAACCAAAAGCAGGTGTCTTACCAACTGCTGACTCCGTTAAATGTCGGTTTCATGGTACTTTTGCTGTTGTTAAGCGCTACCCTACCCTATATCTTCTCCAATCCATCGGTGTTAAGTAATCTGGATCTGTCGCAGCTGATTAGCTCCATCATTCCCAAGATCTCCAAAACTCCCCAGGAAATTAAACCAGATCAACCACAACAGACTGAGTCGGTTCCTAATTCTCCCCTACAGGGTGGTCCTAATTTGGCTTCTGAGGAATTTGTAGACTTGAACTTACATACCCTTTCTCAAGTGGAAGCTACTCCAGGACCGCAGCAAAAACCTTTTTATACAAAAGATGTCCCAATACCAAAGGTGGTTGAATCAGCTCCTAAGGTGGTAACTAGACCGATGCCTCCTAAAGGGTCTTCCTTATCTTCAGTACTTTTGCCTTCTGTTCAACCACTCCAAAAGGTTCCCCTGTCATCATTACCAACAAGCTCAGGCTCTTTAGTACCCCCAGGAAGACGGGCACAGTCAGGATTACTTCAACCAGCTATATCTGAAACACTCCAGAATCAAGCCGCATCTCTAAGAACAGTGGTAGAGGAGTCTTTACCTGCGCCCGATCCTTTCTACTATGTGGTGATCAACTACGATGGTAAACGTTCCCTACAGCAAGCTAGGACAATTGTTCCTGATGCCTATGTGCGCAAATTATCTCAAGGTACCCGCATTCAGATGGGAGCGTTCAAATTTGAACATGAAGCACAAGGTTTGGTAGAAAAACTCCAGCAACAGGGAATTTCTGCTTCGATTTATCGTCCTTGACTTAAGTGTTAAGGATTATCAATCTCAATAATATCAGTAAAGATTCCCTAAGCCCTGATCATGTATGGAAACCTGCCATGGCATTATTAGATCGTATGTTAAGAATCATTCGTGCTAGCCTTAATAGTCTGATTAGCCAAGCTGAAGATCCTGAGAAAATCCTGGAACAGGCTGTCGATGATATGCAGCAGGATTTGATTCACATGCGTCAGGCTGTAGCTCAAGCGATCGCTACCCAAAAATGCACCGAACGACAAGCCTCTCAGGCTCAAGC
>NZ_JAAHHU010000799.1:0-2181 GCF_010672095.1 Moorena sp. SIO3I6
GTTGTGGTCAGGTGTTACCCCATGCCAAGGTGACGATTCGCAATGGTACTGGAGAAATCGTGGAGGCGCTCTCTACCGGTGTGATTACTATTGAGGCAGAGTCCTTATTCTATGGATACTATAGCGCTAGCACAAATCTCGCCCTAGAGTCTGAGGTAAGTAAATCTCGAAACAGACTCCAAACGCTACAATCGGACGATTTAGGCTATTTCGATCAACAGGGTTACTTATATACTGTTGGCCGTCGCAGTAACAAAATTATTAGCGGTGGTGAAAATGTGTTTCCCGCTGAGGTAGAACAGGTAATTCGTGGCACAGGGCTGGTTAGTGATGTTTGTGTGATTGGCTTACCGGATGACTATTGGGGTCAAGTGGTAACCGCTGTTTTTGTGCCTAGTTCCGATCAGGTTTCTGTTGCGATGGTGCAACAGAACGTAGAGGGGAATTTGAGTAAATTCAAGTGTCCTAAGGATTGGGTAGCGGTAGAATCTTTGCCGCGCAATGGTCAAGGGAAGTTGAATTATGAACAGGTGAAAGTTATAGCGCGAGACTGTTTAAGTCAATTGAAACTCAACGAAATCAATCAGCTCAAGGTAAATTGTTAGGCTGGGGATAAATGCGATCGCTTCTTGATTTAGTCGCGCTTTGGGTTAAACCCCCTGTTCCCTTACTGCATCGCTATTGCATGCCTTTTGTATGCAAGCCTCTTGCCTTTTGCCTCTTGCCTTTTGCCTTGCGCGTAGCGCTATAACTGCCTCAACCCATGACTGCTCCGAGTACAGCTATTTCACCCGAATCACTTGGAACTGAAGCCAAAATTCTTAGCTTTCGGCAAAAGAAGCCCCACAACGAACATGCGCAGCATGAGTGTGGGATGAATTTTGCACAGAGTCTTCTGGATAAGGGAGACGAGCTATAAAACTTCTGAGTACTGATGACTGAGACATTCCTCAACGTTGCTGCTTCTTGCTCCAACTGTCTTTTTTCAAAATCAGTAAGTCTAATTGTCATTTTTATTGTTTTCAATATGACTGGCGTTTTGACTAGCGGTATAGTATAATGATAGTAGGTCGATAAACAGTGAGGCAAGTATTATCAGAACTGCTTACCAATACCGATTAAGGTTAACCAAAAACCAAGAGGTCGAACTAGAGCGATGGTTGGATATGTTGCGCTGTCAATATAACTATTTGCTAGCCGATAGGTTTGCGTGGTATGAGCAAAACCGTTGTTCAATCAATGCTTGCCCGCTTGTTTGTCACCTTCCAGAACTTAGGGACAATCCTGATTACTACTCGCAAAAGCGAACTTTGCCTCAGCTCAAAAAGAATAGACCTTGGTACAAGGGCATCCATGCTCCTGTTTTACAGGATTGTGTCAAACGAGTAGATTTAGCCTTTAAAAGGTACCTAAAAGGGGATTCTAGTGGCAAACGAAGTGGAAGACCTAGATTCAAAGGCAAGAACAGATACCGGTCTTTGACTTTTTCGGCTTTTTCTAAGAATCCTGTTAATGGGAATCGGTTGAATCTCCCTAAGTTTGGATGGGTAAAAATGGTCTACCACAGGCCAATACCTACTGGATTTAAGATTAAAACAGCCACGGTAACCCGAAAAGCCGATGGTTATTACGTGACTCTGTCTCTCCAAGATGATACTGTTCCTAAGATAATTCCGATCGAAGAAGTGTCAAACCCCATCGGTATTGATATGGGTCTTAAGTCGTTTTTGATAAAGTCTGATGGAACTGATGTACCGATTCCACAGTATTACCGAAAGGCTCAAAAAAGACTTAAGAAAGTCCAGAAAGCTGTTAGCAGATCTAAGAAGGGCAGCAACAATAGAAAAAAGGCTGTAACCAAACTGGGAAAAGCTCATAAAAAAGTAGCAGATACCAGAAAAGACTTTCATTTCAAAACAGCCAAAGAACTACTAGATAATCATGATCTGGTGGCTCACGAAAAACTAAATATCAAAGGTCTAGCCAAGACCAAAATGGCTAAGTCGGTTCTAGATGCTGGGTGGGGTCAATTTCTGTCGATTTTATCAACCAAAGCCTTAAATGCTGGGTTGGTAACGAAAGCAGTAAATCCCAGGAATACTAGCCAGAACTGTTCTAACTGCGGGGAGAAAGTTCCCAAAAAACTAAAAGACCGCACCCATTCCTGTTCTCATTGTGGGA
>NZ_JAAHHU010000008.1:0-61772 GCF_010672095.1 Moorena sp. SIO3I6
TGGTGATAGGAGTGCAGGCGTGTGGTTGTCGGGGGAGGGGGAGATGGGGAGATGGGGAGAGGGGGAGAGGGGGAGATGGGGAGATGGGGAGGTGGGGAGATGGGGAGATGGGGAGATGGGGAGATGGGGAGATGGGGAGATGGGGAGAATTTTTATTAAGGGGAATTTCCGGATAATAACCTTAAACCTTGAACATCCCAACCTTAAACCTTCAACCGAATAACCTTTAACCTTCAACCTCCCAACCTTCAACCAAAAAAAATAGCCGCAGAAATACTTTCCACGGCTAGGAGTTATCCTTATGACTCAACTTTGTAAACCAAACCAGACATAATCCGATTTAATCAGACCGTAAGCTGTCAGCTTAAGCGCTACGCGAACAGTTATCAGCTATTATCATTCAGCTATTAGCTATTACCCAAAGGCCAAGGGCTGACCGCTGACCGCTGACCACTGACCACTGACATCAGACCTGATTTTTTTGCCAGGGGGGTAAAACCCCCCGCCAATTAGTTTAACCGATAATTAAGTACTTCGTCATCATCGTAATGAATTCCCCTGGGATTCCAGTGGGCTGAAGGGGGCTCCACTCCGAGATTTCCGCGTAACGCAGTGCATAAAGGGTATGCATGGTATTGAGTATTGCTTTACGTGACCCCTTCAAAATGTGCTTAACTGGGAATTTTTTTTGGGAAGGTTCCTGAGGAGTATTATCGGGAGTGGTCTCTTCAGGATTGTTGTTTTCGTTTGGCACAAAGTCTTCAGTCATAATTAAACTCGTGTTTGAAATTAATAGATATAATCATAACGATTATAGAATTAATTGTCAAGGGTTTTTAGAATTTTTTTTTTGAGGGGGTATTGAAAGAAATCCTACGGTAATGAAATGGGATATTGTTTTTTTAGGGAATCGGGAATCGGGAATCGGGAATCGGGAATCGGGAATCGGGAATCGGGAATCGGTAACAGAATAAAAATGTTAGCGATCGCGTAGCGTTGCCTTCGGTCAATCGCGTTTTTTTTTGAGTTTAGTTACTGATATCATCGGCAACAGTAACTAAAAAAAATGATAGATATCAGATAAATTGTGATAGGTATATAAAATGAATTGTTATAACTTTTGTTCCCTGTTCCCTGTTCCCTGTTCCCTGATTTTCCTGTGTTAGACTAAATCAAAATTGGGTTTCAAGCATCTACTGGTCAATGCAATATAGTTAACTGGCAGCTAATCGGTGAGTGATTCAACTAGCTTGGTCAAAATGTATGATCACACGGAGGTGATCCTTAGGTGGTTACATCTGACAGACCTTCACATGGGTATGAAAGGCTCAAAAACTCTCTGGCCAAATGTTGAGGAAATTTTCTTTAAGGATTTAGAGTACCTTTGTGAAACGGTAGGCCCAATCGATTTGGTAATGTTTACTGGCGATCTCACTCAGCGCGGCAGTGAATCGGAATTCCAACAGCTAGACAAACTCTTAGATAAGTTCTGGAAAAAGTTTCGCGAGATGGAATTTGAGCCAAAGTTTCTGGCTGTACCTGGCAACCACGACCTGGTTCGACCAGATCAGTCTGACTCCGTATTGATTAATCTCCAGGATCGGTGGGACGATCATGAATTCCAACAGGCATTTTGGGCTAACAGCAAATGTCCTGAGCGACAACTTGTAGACAAGGCTTTCGATAATTATCTTCAATGGTGGCAAAATACGACCGTACCTAAGCCCGACATCTATTCAAAAGGCATACTGCCAGGAGATTTTTCAGCAACAATTGAGAAGGATGGGTTCAAACTCGGAATTTTAGGACTCAATAGCGCGTTTCTGCAACTGATGGACGGTAGACACGGTAAGCTGGCTCTAGATATGTGCCAGTTCCATGAGGCATGTAATGAAAGTCATGACCATGGGCCGTCTTGGGCACAAGACCACGATGCCTGTTTGCTACTTACCCACCACCCCCAGGATTGGCTAAACAAAGAAGCCCAAGAGCAGCTAAAAGGGGAGATTTATAGCTCGCCGGAACGATTCGCTTTACATCTGTTCGGACATATGCACAAGTCCAACCTGAGCAGCTGGGCGGAAGGTGGTGCTAATCCTCGAAGCACACTGCAAGGCTGCTCCCTGTTCGGCCTTGAAAGCTGGGGGAAAGAAGAAGAGAAACGGCTCCATGGTTATTCACTATGTGAATTGAAGATCGAAGGAAACACCGCCTCCCTCCGCATCTACCCCCGTCAAGCAGGCAAAATACAGGACGGTGGGCGGGATATCGGTCCCGATCGTACCTTCAGATTGCCCAAAGGAAAGGACGGCACAAAACCAATACCAGTGGAGTTATTGCGCAAACGACCAAACAACCCGATTCCAAGGGGAATAAAAAAAAAATTAAATCCCCCCACTAACATTATCAATCGTGGCACTCCCTACTTTGTCGGTAGGGATGCTCAACTTGAGCAGCTCCATCGGGAACTTCAACAGACCAATAAACTAGCAATTTGTGCCATTGCCGGAATGGGTGGTGTGGGCAAAACCGAGTTAGCTCTACAATATGCTTTGAAAAATCAGGATAATTACCCTGGTGGTTTGTGCTGGTTCCAAGTGCGAGGGTTGGATCTCGGGACTCAAGTTGTTAGTTTTGCCCGTACAGAATTAGGATTAACCATTCCAGATCAACTAGAATTCAACGAGCAGGTAAGATACTGCTGGAGAAATTGGCCAGAAGGAACAGCATTGATCGTGTTGGATGATGTGCCTTCTTTCAGCAACGACTATAAACAGAGAATTCAGCCCTATTTACCTCCAGCCCAATCCCGCTTCAAAGTACTGGTCACCAGCCGTCAGCGTCCAGGGGCTTCTTACCGACGAATTGACCTGGATGTGCTATCCCCAGGGGCAGCATTGGAATTATTGGAATCCCTTGTTGGAAAAGAGCGCATTGAGAAGGAACGAAAAGAAGCAGAAGTCTTATGTGAATGGTTGGGTTATTTGCCCTTAGGTTTGGAGTTAGTCGGACGATATTTAGATATACATCCGAGCTTAACCATTGCTAAAGTTCAGAAACGTTTAGAGAAAAAGAAATTAGCAGCAAGGGCATTACTTGATCCAAAAGAACAAGGGGAGATCACAGCCCAGTTGGGTGTAGCAGCAGCCTTTGAGTTATCCTCGGAAGATTTGAAAGATTGTCCAGAAGCCCAGCAGTTGGGATGTCGTCTGAGTCTGTTTGCTCAAGCTCCTTTTGAGTGGTACCTGGTAGAGAATTGTGTGATCGAAACTGAAGATGAAGAGGAATGGGAAGAAGAACAGGAAGAATTGGAAGAATTACGCGATCGCTATCTGGTCAATCGTAATCTGTTGCAACTGACCGAACAGCAAACCTATCGGCTCCATCAATTAATTCGAGAATTTTTCCAGACCAAGCTGGCTCAATTACCAGAGGCCGATAGCTACAAGCGAAGCTTTTGTAAGACAATGGTGGCTAAGGCAAAAGAAATTCCCCAGATACCAACTCAAGATCAGATTGCAGTAGTTACCCCCGCTATCCCTCATTTAGCCGCAGCTGCCACAGTTCTAACTGACTGGCTGAAGGATGAAGATTTAATCTCGCCCTTCACGGGCTTAGGAAAATTCTATTACGGTCAAGGTACCTATTGGGACTAAGCGCGATAATCAGGGACAGAAATAGTGCTAATATATATAGGATAACCTTTTTAGGTTAGTCGGTTGTCCCAATCAATCCAATGAGAGAAACAATTTCGACAGCCATGCCTCCTTGCTTTGAGAGATGGTGTCAGCGTTTTGACGATGTCTTCCACAATAAAGCCCAGAGAAAAGAGTTTAGACACTATCTGGGAGGATTATTGGGAGAAAGTGAAAGGAAAAACCTATCTCAGCTCGCTATGAATGCCGTAGATGTGTCTTACCACAGCTTACGGCATTTTACCGTTCGGGCTTCCTGGTGTGAACAGGACATCAACGAACGCCGGTTGCAGGTGATGAATAGCTGTCGTCAGACGAAAATTCCCCGTGGTTTCTCTTTGATTGTAGACGACAGTGGACATAGAAAGAGTGGGAATTTCACCGATGGTGTGGGAAGGCAATATATCGGAGAGATTGGCAAAGTAGATAACGGCATAGTGGTGGTAACAACCCATCTGTATGATGGTCGAAAAAGCCTGCCGTTGGATATTGAGTTATATGAGCACGAGAATTCTTTACCCTCAGGAAAGAAAGACCCCTCATTTCTCAAAAAACCAGAGCGGGCATTAAAGTTAATTGAACGGACGTTAAGTCGAGGCTATCATCCGGGAATTGTCCTAATTGATGCCGGTTATGGAAATAATACATCTTTCCTTAATGAACTAGAAAATCGAAAATTAAAGTATTTAGGAGGAATCGCCAAAAATGCGCCAAAAGCGCACGCTACGCGAACGAAAAGTTACTGTCACCCGAGCCCAGGAATCTGTGGAAACTTATCGAGTGGATAAGTTAGCCGAAAGCTTACCCAAAGAGGCTTTCACCGAAGTCAAACTCAATCTCAATAAGTCAAAAGCCCTGTGGGTGGCAACAATGGAAGTTAAAATTTCCCGCTTGAGTGGAAAACGAAGTCTGGCCATCGTCATGAATCAACCGACATAAGCGTGAAGCCACAGAGATTGACTATTTTTTGACAAATGTTGAAGCGGATGTGGTGACTGCAGAATGGGTGGTGAAGACTTACGCTCAAAGAAATTGGGTGGAAGTCTTTTATCGGGAGCAAGCGGGATGGTTGGGACTCAAAGAATATCAAGTCAGGCACAAACGTAGCCTGATGAGACATTTCATCTTGGTGATGTGTGCCTATACTTTTATTCTTTGGCATCAACTCACAGGAGGATTGCGAAGGCGATGGAGCCACAAACCATTAAAGACATTTGCTGAAGCAATAGATGCATTTCGGAGTGCTATGTCTTGCCGTTTTGTCCATTGGATCCATCAGAACTGGGACGTATTTGTCGCTTATAAAGCGAGTAAGGGCTATATTTGGGCTTGAATTTCGCGCTTAGTCCCACTATGACCAGGCTGAATCATGGTATGAGCGATGTTTAGAAATAACTAGAACCCGCTTGGGTCACGACCATCCCGATGTGGCCACCACTCTCAACAACCTGGGATTACTCTACAACTCAATGGGGCGCTATGATCAGGCCGAACCCCTCTCTCATCAGGCTTTGGAGATGAGAAAGCAGCTGCTGGGTGAGAACCATCCCGATGTGGCCACCAGTCTCAATAACCTGGCATTTCTCTACAAGTCAATGGAGCGCTATGACCAGGCCGAACCCCTCTTTCAACAGGCATTTGAGCTGTTTAAACAGCTGCTGGGTCAGGAACATCCCCATGTGGCCACCAGTCTCAACAACCTGGCTGGACTCTACAACTCAATGGGGCGCTATGACCAGGCCGAACCCCTCTATCAACAGGCATTGGAGATCAGAAAGCAGCTGCTGGGTCACCACCATCCCGATGTGGCCACCAGTCTCAACAACCTGGCTGGACTCTACAACTCAATGGGGCGCTATGACCAGGCCGAACCCCTCTTTCAACAGGCATTTGAGCTGTTTAAACAGCTGCTGGGTCAGGAACATCCCCATGTGGCCACCAGTCTCAACAACCTGGCTGCACTCTACTATAATCAGGGGCGCTATGACCAGGCCGAACCCCTCTATCAACAGGCATTGGAGATCAGAAAGCAGCGGCTGGGTGAGAACCATCCCGATGTGGCCACCAGTCTCAATAACCTGGCTGCACTCTACAAGTCAATGGAGCGCTATGACCAGGCCGAACCCCTCTTGGTCCAGGCATTGGAGATCAGAAAGCAGCTGCTGGGTCACGACCATCCCCATGTGGCCACCAGTCTCAACAACCTGGCATTTCTCTACGACGAAATGGGGCGCTATGACCAGGCCGAACCCCTCTATCATCAGGCTTTGGAGATGAGAAAGCAGCTGCTGGGTGAGAACCATCCCGATGTGGCCACCAGTCTCAACAACCTGGCATTTCTCTACAAGTCAATGGGGCGTTATGACCAGGCCGAACCCCTCTATCAACAGGCTTTGGAGATGATAAAGCAGCTGCTGGGTCACCACCATCCCGATGTGGCCACCAGTCTCAACGGCCTGGCAAATCTCTACGACGAAATGGGGCGCTATGACCAGGCCGAACCCCTCTATCAACAGGCATTGGAGATGAGAAAGCAGCTGCTGGGTCACCACCATCCCGATGTGGCCTCCAGTTTCAACAACCTGGCATTACTCTACTATAATCAGGGGCGCTATGATGAGGCCGAACCCCTCTATCAACAGGCTTTGGAGCTGTATAAGCAGCGGCTGGCTCACCACCATCCTTTGGTGGCCACCAGTCTCAACAACCTGGCATTACTCTACTCCTCAATGGGGCGCTATGATGAGGCCGAACCCCTCTATCAACAGGCTTTGGAGATGGAAAAGCAGCTGCTGGGTCACGACCATCCCCATGTAGGCACCAGTCTCAACAACCTGGCTGAACTCTACCGATATCAGGGGCGCTATGACCAGGCCGAACACCTCTATCAACAGGCATTGGATATTTTAGAACACAGGTTAGGGTCAAATCATCCTAACACTGTAACCTGCCGTGAGAATCTAGAAAGTTTGCGCAATGATTTGTCACAGTAATCAGTAATATTATTCATTAATTAGTTAGAAATACTATATACTGACTTGGTCTTGCTTTTCCTAAGTGAATGACTTACGACAGTACCCTAAAATATTTAGTTGAACAATATCCCCAAGCCTTTACCCGTTGGTTGTTTAATCAAGAACCAGCAGAGGATATCGAAATTCTCAACACCGAATTAAGCACAGAACCAATTCGGGCAGATGCCTTGTTTTTTGTGCGAGTTGCTGATGCTATTTTGCATTTGGAATTTCAAACCTTACCCCAATCTGAACCTCCCTTACCCCTGCGGATGCTGGATTATTGGGTGAGGTTATATCGTCAGTATCGCTGTGATATTGAACAGGTAATAATATTCCTAAAACCAACCCGATTAGCCGGAGTATTTGTCAATCAATTTACCGAGATAAACCTATCCTTCCGCTATCGGGTGATTCGGATTTGGGAATGTGATCCACAACCGTTACTAACAACACCGGGGTTACTACCCTTGGCTGTGTTAGCACAAACTGAAGTGCCAGAAACCTTGCTATCCCAGGTAGCAGCCAGAATCGATATGATTGAAGATAGACAACAGCAGCGTAACCTATCTGCTTGCGTGCAACTGTTGGCTGGGGTGAAATTTGATGAGCAGTTAATTCAAGCCTATTTTCGGGAGGATATGATGCAAGAGTCGGTAGTTTATCAACGAATTATTCGCCAAGGATTAGAACAGGGATTAGAGCAAGGATTAGAACAAGGATTAGAACAAGGATTAGAAAAAGGAAAGCGCAATGAGCTTAATTTAATTATCCGTCAAATTAACCGTCGCCTAGGTGAAATCAATCCCCAATTACAAAATCAAATTGAGAAGTTATCCTTTGACCAGTTGGAGGATTTAGGAGAAGCTTTATTAGATTTTGAAACCGAAGTGGATTTGACCAATTGGTTGAACCAGTTTAGGGATAAGTAAAATCCGGTTAGGTGTAGCACTCAAAAGCAGTGCTATCAAGATCTGATTGAGTGGGTTTGGATTTGCCTTACCCACTCTACTATTGCCCAAAAATCCAGATAATTCTTGTTCCCCCCTTTTTTAAGGGGGGTTAGGGGGGATCTATATATTTAACTGAAGTAAGTCACTCCCGATTGCTTTTTTAAGGGGGGTTAGGGGGGATCTATATATTTAACTGAAGTAAGTCACTCCCGATTGCTTTTTTAAGGGGGGTTAGGGGGGATCTATATATTTAACTGAATTTAATCCCTCCCGATTGTAGCGAAAAAACTCTTAAAGTTATTAACTAAATCAAAAGTAACATTATGGCTAATAACTGTGATAAAATAGAATAATATTCCCCAACAATAGCCATAAGTTTCCCTGGTTTTTATCCCCCGATATACCGTTAATGATTGTCGGGATTTACTGGGATTTAAAGAGTTAGTTAAGTAGCCGATATTTCCGACATACCTTTCCCTGGGTTGATTGAAGATGATTTGGGATAGGTTCGAGTCGTCGAATTTGTGGCTAGAAACACTGCTTTCGATTAGTTAACCAGATGTGTAATGACTTACGACAGTACCCTAAAATATTTAGTTGAACAATATCCCCAAGCCTTTACCCGTTGGTTGTTTAACCAAGAACCAGCAGAGGATATCGAAATTCTCAACACCGAATTAAGCACAGAACCAATTCGGGCAGATGCCTTGTTTTTTGTGCGAGTTGCTGATGCTATTTTGCATTTGGAATTTCAAACCTTACCCCAATCTGAACCTCCCTTACCCCTGCGGATGCTCGATTATTGGGTAAGGTTATATCGCCAGTACCGCTGTGATATTGAGCAGGTAATAATTTTTCTGAAACCAACCCGATTAGCGGGAGTATTTGTGAATCAATTTACTGAGAGGAACCTATCCTTCCGCTACCGGGTAATTCGGATTTGGGAATGTGATCCACAACCATTACTTACCACCCCAGGGTTACTACCCTTGGCCGTATTAGCACAAACTGAAGTGCCAGAAACCTTGCTATCCCAGGTAGCAGCCAGAATCGATATGATTGAAGATAGACAACAGCAGCGTAACTTATCTGCGTGCGTGCAACTGTTGGCTGGGGTGAAATTTGATGAGCAGTTAATTCAAGCTTATTTTCGGGAGGATATGATGCAAGAGTCAGTAGTTTATCAACGGATTATTCGCCAAGGATTAGAACAAGGATTAGAACAAGGATTAGAACAGGGATTAAAACAAGGATTAAAACAAGGATTAGAACAAGGATTAGGACAGGGATTAGAACAAGGAAAGCGCAATGAGCTTAATTTAATTATCCGTCTACTTAACCGTCGCCTCGGTGAAATAAATCCCCAATTACAAAATCAAATTGAGCAGTTATCCTTTTCCCAGTTGGAGGATTTAGGAGAAGCCTTGTTAGATTTTGAAACCGAAGTGGATTTGACCAATTGGTTGAACCAGTTTAGGGATAAGTAAAATTCGGTTAGGTGTAGCACCTAAAAGTAGTTTGACCCGGTGGTGCGTTACGGAACGGGCTTTTCCAACGGTGACGACGAGGCTGAAAATGAGTGCGAGCCCGTCCCTAACGCACCCTACGAAATTAATTCTAAATTCTAAATTCTAAATTCTAAATTCTTCATTTTCTACTTCCTCAATAGATAAGCCTAACGCTGAACTCACTTGCTCCACTGTTAGTCCCATTGCCAATAGCTTAGGAATAGCCTCTCGTTGTGAACGTTCAGCTTGTTCAGCCCGTTGTTTTTCTTGTTCAGCCCGTTGTTTTTCTTGTTCAGCCCGTTGTTTTTCTTGTTCAGCTCGTTCACTGCCCATCAGCAGTAGATTACCTTCCGTATCCCACCACCTTAGCCACAAGTGATTCTGATTAAGATTCTGATATGAGCCTTCCCATACACCTAATTCTACCCCTAACTGTTCAATAGGATAATGTCCCCTTTCATTAGTCTTCATCTGGTGATATTTACCATTAACTAGATGATAGACCTCTAACTCTCCAGTATCAAAGATATAGATGCCGTAGTAGGGAATGCGAATAATTTGTTCATAAACCCAGAATTTACCTGGTTTAGTTTTTTCTTCCCCAGTAGCAGATAAAGGAGTAGAATCCCTTTCTTCGTCTCCATTACCACTAGCAAATTCCAGAGCAATCAGAGGTGCTAGGTGTTCTTGCCAAAGTACATAGGAACGACGAAGTTTACCATCTAGCAAAGGAGGTACTCCCGGTACATAAAACCAATCCGGAGCTTCTGCTCCTCTTTCTAAAGGTTCTGTAATCCGCCAATAGATACCTGAGTCTTGACCAATAGCGTATTGTTTGTCGGGATGAATTTTCTGGAGAACCGGTTCAATAGAATCAGTTAAAATAATGCTTTGGGGATGCTCATGGAAGTTCTTCACAAATTCGCCATTGGATTCTGGTAGTTGAGTATGATCCGGTAACGAAATAGTTAGACCTTTTCGCTCTAAGCTCTGGGTCATGACAACCTCATCTTGGGAAATGATTTAGGTATACTTACTATTCTATAGCGTTTGTATTTGATAGGTGAACATAGGATTGATCGGAAAAGGGAGTAGGGAGTAGGGAGCAGGGAGTAGGGAACAGGGAACAGGGAAAAAGGAAAAAAATAGGCGTTGCTGAATCAAGCAATGAATAGGAGTAGAATGGGCATCCTGCCCGCCCGAAAATAAGCATGAAACTGGCAAGATGCCAGTTCCACGCCTGATGCCCATTGCACAAAACTATTAAAATCATTCCATTATTAAGCAACGCCCTGCCTACTCCCTACTCCCTACTCCCTGCTCCCTACTCCCTAAAACCCAGAGAGTTGTACCTGACCGAATTGAAAACCGCTGAAAGCGAGCTAGATTCCCAACCGTTGATAAACCTCTTCCAAATGTTGCAAATGGTGCTGGGGATTAAAACATTCTTCTATTTCTGAAGGGGTTAGCTTACTAGTAACTTGAGGATCCTTAGTAATTAAATTGTAGAAGTCTCCCTCAGGTTTATTCCAGGCTTGATGGGCACAAGACTGAACAATACTGTAAGCATCTTCTCGAGTCATCCCCTTTTCTACTAAGGCTAACAACACCTTTTGGCTAAAGACGACACCGCCATAAACATTCATATTCCGCTTCATATTTTCTGGATAAACTAACAAGTGTTTCACTAAATCTGTGATTTCCACTAACATGAAGTGAGTTAAAATACACACATCTGGCAGAATCACTCGTTCTACAGAGGAATGAGAAATATCCCGCTCATGCCATAGGGCAACATTTTCTAAAGCAGCCACCGCATGACTCCGCAGAATTCGTGCCATCCCGCTTAGCCGTTCAGAACGAATTGGATTACGTTTGTGTGGCATAGCAGAAGAACCTTTCTGTCCTTTAGAAAAGAATTCTTCTACTTCTAAGACATCAGTTTTTTGGAGATTGCGAATTTCCACAGCAAACCGTTCAATGGTTGCCCCTAACAGAGCTAACTGTTGGACAAACTCACCATGGCGATCGCGGGAAATAATTTGGGTTGAGGCAGTATCAGGTTGCAGTGACAGGTTTCGACATGCGATCGCTTCCACTTGAGGATCAATATTGGCATAGGTTCCCACAGCACCAGAAATCTTGCCCACAGATATGTTTTGACGCAGAGCCACTAAGCGATCGCGATGGCGGCAAACTTCTGCTAACCAACCGGCCAGCTTAAAACCAAAGGTAATTGGTTCAGCATGAATTCCGTGAGAACGACCAATCATTACCGTGTAGCGATGTTGTTGTGCCTGGTAGCGAATCGCTTGAGCAAGCTTCTCGATCTGTTCGAGAATAAGATTTAGACTAGCAACCAGTTGCAGTGCCAAGGCAGTGTCTAAAACATCGGAACTAGTCAAGCCTAAGTGAATGTAGCGTCCCACATCCCCTACATACTCATTCACATTAGTCAGAAAGGCAATCATGTCATGGCGGACTTCTCGCTCAATCTCTTGCACCCGCTTGAGGTCAAAATTCGCCTTTGCCTTAATTTCCTCTACAGCTTCACTAGGAATCTTACCCAGTTCCGCTTGTGCTTCACAAACAGCTATTTCCACCTGAAGCCAGGTTTTGAGCTTGTAGGTATCCGTCCACAATTCCCCCATCTCGGGTAGGGTGTAGCGCTCAATCAATTCCAATATCGCAGAACACAACCTTACTATTGTAGCAGTTATCAATCGGGTAAGGGACTTTCGTCTTGAGTTTTAGGGAGTCGGGAGTCGGGAGTCGGGAGTCGGGAGTCGGGAGTCGTTAGTCGGGAGTCGGGAGTCGTTAGGTAGTGCGGTATTGGGGGTCTCCAGCAGGCTTACAAGGTATTGAATCTATCTGATTATTATAATTAACGCTATATAATTGATTAATCATTAATGATTAATCATTCGTTAAATCCCCTATCCCCTGTTGTCTGTTGCCTGTTGCCTATTGCTAGCATGCCTGTTACCTATTGCTTATTGCCTTTTGTCAGGTACCATCACCAATTTTACTCTCAATTATGGGTCTATATTAAGCTTTAGTACCAGATCAACAATCGGAGGTCACACTTGACTAAGACAGGTATGATTAAACACCATTACTGGGCTAAACGCCCTCTAATTGCTTTAATACTCCCAATTTTAATACTCCTATCGGCCCCACCAGCCCTTGCCCAAGCTGATCTCACCATCACCCCTAAAAGTATGACTGTAGCAGGTACCAGGGGTTCTAGCACAAGCCGCAGCTTACTCTTGCGCACGACTAACGCCGTCAAGGATTTACAAATCATCTCCCTAGACCTGAATACTCAGGATGGCCAAGAAATTTTCCCCGCTAAATTGATTCAGCCTACTTTACCAGACAAGGAGATTGAGGCCAATAGTCTACTATCTCTCCCGATCCAGTTTCAATTAGATGATGCCCCCAAAAGTGGAGAATTTAGTGGTGAATTCCTGATCAAGTTCTCAGAAACTGAACTAAGCGTACCATTAACAGTCCGAATCAAAGACCCCTTCCCCATACCTCTGGCAGTCATATCCATTGGGGTTATATTGAGCATAGCTGTGTCCAGCTACCGTAATCGAGGGAAACTACGGGACAAAATTCTGGTGCGGGTTGGTCAATTGCGTACCCAACTGCGCAGTGACCCCCAGTTAGCTGAAACATCACTAGTCGATCAATTCAACTCAATACCAAATCCCTTCAAGACCCGAATTGAAGCCCATCTGCTAGATGTCGAGATGGCTTTGCAGGGGGAACGTTGGAACGATGGTAATCAGGCAATTACCCAAGCAGAGTCAGTGTGGCTGAAATGGCGCAAAGGTCGTGAAGACTGGCTAGCACTCCTGAACTATTCTCAAACCCTGGAAGAAAAAATACCCACCACTCCTGATCTTGACCCCCCTTATCTACAGTCAGTACGCCGTAATTTGCCACTGGCAATCCGAGAGGCACCTGACCAAAATCCTCAAGACTTGTATGAGCAGTTAGATGACTGTGCAAAACAGATTAATAAATACCTGCAACTGGATGCTAAACTCAGGGACTTGGACAACTTGCTGCTGGAAACCACAATATCAACACAAGAGTTACAGAGTTGGCAACGTCAGCAAAAGAATTTGCGCAGTAAGTTGAATAATCTCGAACCTACCGATAAAAAAGCTGCTCAGGAGTTGAATGGTCAAATCGAAAAAGCGATCACTCTACTAGTCAAACAAATACCACCTAACTCCACTAAGTTAGGCTTTCTCATCACCCAACCTGAATTATTGCAGAGAGCACCAGGGATCGAGACACCACGCATAGTTATCCAAGAGCCAAGACTAGCAAAGATTCGCCTTTGGATTTTCTCTGCAATCAGTTATGCGATCGCAATTGTCCTGCTTGCTGGTAGTGGCTTCATTGAGCTATACACCTATAAATCCACCTTTGGCGCTAACCTCTGGGGTGACTATGGCGTCCTCCTGGCTTGGGGGTTTGGTGCCGAAGCCAGTCGGGATGCGATTACAAAAGTCGTGGCAAATTTGGACTTACCAGGATTGAAATAATCACTCGATCAGGTGAGCAGGTTGAAGGTTAGCAGGTTAGCAGGTTAGCAGGTTAGCAGGTTGTTCGCCAAAGGCGAACAACCGAACATAAGGAATTCAATTAATAAGTACCAATATGTTTTTAAATAATTTTAATGTCATCCAGGCTCGCGATCGCTATATCAGCTCCCTCTAAATGGGCAGCTTCTGGCTTTCCCCAGCAAATACCAATGCAACCCGCTGCACCAGCACCTTTTGCCATCTCAATATCACCTGCTGAATCTCCTACCATTAGGGCCGAAGCAGGTTTTACCCCTAAAGATTGGCACGCTTGTAGGAACAACCTGGGATCAGGCTTACTGATTTCAGAATCCACACCCTGCTGTAATTGGATATAGGGGTCTAGCTGGTGTCGATGGACAAAGGCTTGTACGCCAGCCGTAGAGTCTGCCGATAGAATACCCAGCTTTAAACCAGCTTCCGAGAGGAATTTAAGGACTTCCAGGCTACCGGCAAACATTGGGGAAGTTCCAGCCGCATCTTGCAAGTACTTCTCGGCTTCAACAAAGGCACTGCCAGCGATTGCCAATGACTCTAACCATCCCCGACCAGTCTCAGCAATATAAGCAGCAGCAGCAATTTCATTTTCCCGACGGCTACCTACTGCCATTAACCCGGTAGGGTCAAGGGTGTCATCTTGGACACCAAAGGCCATCAGGAGGGGTTCTCCAATACCAGGGATTTGGGCATCAATTAAACGCGATCGCTTATAGGCTAGTTCTCTTAAATAAACTTGTGAATCCTCTAAGGTACCGTCTTTATCAAATATGACTGCTTCAATATTGGGGAAAGTCACCTTCCCACAACGAATGCTTACCAAGGGTTTATGCCGTTGTTTATTTTAATCAACTTTATTCTACTAGCTAGTTGATCAAGATTCGCACCTGCCAATTTCTTTGCTCTTGTTCCGGAACAGGGCCATCAATACAGATTAGCCATTAGCCTCAGCTAACGGCTAATTCTTGTGGCTGCACCTGGTTGTTACTCGTCGATGGCAGCTGCTACAAACTCTCCCTCTGGCACTGCGTCTTCTTGAGGCTCTGGGGACTCTTGGGACTCTTGGGGCTCTTGGGACTCTTGAGCCTGAACAGGCTCTTGGGACTCTTGAGCCTGAACAGGCTCTTGGGACTCTTGAGCCTGAACAGGCTCTTGGGACTCTTGAGCCTGAACAGGCTCTTGGGACTCTTGGGACTCTTGGGGCTCTTGGGGCTCTTGGGACTCTTGAGCCTGTTCAGGCTCTTGGGGCTCTTGAGCCTGAACAGGCTCTGGGGACTCTTGTGGCTCTGGGGACTCTTGTGGAGTCATACTTTCTGGAGTTATACCTTGCTTTTGTGCTAGCATCTTCTCCCGGTACTTCTGAGCCATTTCTTCTGCCTTCTCGAAGACCACTTCCCGGTTGTTAATCATATCTCCCGGTTCTGGCTCTAATTGCTTTGTTGACAGAGAAATCCGACCTCGGTCAGCATCCAAGTCAATGATCATCACTTTTAGTTCATCATTGACATTAAACACACTATGAGGCGTATCGATATGATCATGGGAAATTTCCGAAATGTGCAGCAATCCGCTGACCCCGCCAATATCAATGAATGCACCGTAAGGTTTGATGCCTCGTACTGAGCCAATCACCACCTCTCCGACTTCTAGGCGGTTCATCTTGCGCTCGACTAGAGCACGACGGTGGGATAGTACCAAACGATTACGGTCTTCATCTACCTCCAGAAATTTTAGGGGCAGTTCTTGGGCCACCAAATCTTCCTTGGCTGCCCGAGTGCTAATATGAGAACCAGGAATAAAACCGCGCAACCCTTCAATACGTACCAACGCTCCACCACGGTTAGTGGCGAATACCAGAGAACGCACCGTAGCATCCTCTGCTTGTAGTTGGCGCACTCGCTCCCACGCTCGCATATACTCAATGCGACGGATAGAGAGAGTCAACTGTCCATCTTCATTTTCATCGGTCAGGATGAAAAATTCCCGTGTTTCGTTGGATTGTAAAACCTCATCAGGATTATCAACTCGATTTATTGACATTTCCTGAATCGGAATATAGGCTGCGGTTTTCGCACCAATGTCAATCAGAGCGCCCCTCGGCTCTAGACTGAATACCGTACCCGGAACTATATCCCCTGGGTTAAAATGATAATCATACTTATCCAGAAGGGCAGCAAAATCTTCGTGAGTGAATCCTATATCTGTAGTTTTTGTTTTCTGACTGAGCATGTGCGTTGTTTGTCCTAGTTTGATTTGGTTTTAATGACTATGCCTCCTGTTGATGTACAAGCACGTCAGCATTGTGCTGCTTACACCGACATTGCGTTGTCCTACTTGTGACATCTCCCACACCTGTTGGGGTAAGGGGGTAGGTGTGGGCTTCTCGCCAACCCCAGCTATCGCTATTTCCTTACGGAAACCGATCCGCATTCGGGTACTCGACAAGCTTTACTCTTGACGGGATGCCTCACCGCCAAGTTTGTGATCTGAATCTGATCTGATTTTAATTGCTCTATTCCAATCAGGTTTTGGGTCTACTGTCAAAACCTAAGGGCATTTTCGGCTTTGGTTATCAAATAGACATAAATTTACCCCAATTTATGTCCATTATAAGTTATTAGACAAAACCTGACCTGAGCTTTCCGTCAAAAAACACCACCTCAACCTTCAACCAAGGGGCAAAGCTTGCGCGTTTGGTAGAGGCTAGGGGGCTAATCTCGGACTGATCAGCTCATTTAATAAGATTTAATTAAGACCAGAAATCCTATTATAACCTAATCGAGATTTTGTTATTAGTATCTTTACCGAACTTTTCCGGGGTTTTTGGTATCTCCTTTATCCCCCCATGGGGGATGTTAGCCTAATAAATGCCAGGGGTACATTCTCCACCAAAAACAAGGCAGGGATACCCCAGCAATCGACCTTTAGCCAGCAGGAATACCAAGTGGTTGCCACTCCAGAAAAATCTCAATCAGTAAAACCTTCCCCAACCCATGGTCACGAGCGAGTTGCGGTTTTACTCATGGGTTATGGAGAAGTCGAAAGCTATGAAGACTTCGCCAACTACAACGAACAAGCCTTAAACTTGCTCACTGCCAAATTTGCCCCAGTCCCCAACTGGATCTATCCACCCTTAGCCAAAATATTGGCAATGTTTGACTTCCACGAGTGGGGGCACCAGCATGACAACTTTATTTCACCCCACAACAAGATTTTTGAACAGCAACGGGCAGGTATTGAAAAACAACTGCAAGCTAAATGGGGCGATCAGGTGAAGGTATTCAAAGCCTTTAACTTCTGCGCTCCCTTTCTGCCAGAACAAGTCCTCAGTGAAATTAAGGCGCAAGGTTTCCAAAAACTGCTGATCTATCCCCTGCTAGTGGTGGATTCCATCTTTACTAGCGGTATTGCGGTGGAACAAGTCAATAAAGCCCTAGGTAAATTAGAGGATGGAGATCAACACTGGGTTCACGGATTGCGTTACATCCCGTCTTTCTATAACGAACCAGAATACATTAATCTAACTGCTCGATTGGTGGAAGAGAAAATTACTACCGATTTAGCTCAAGCCTATCTGCCCTCCCAAATTGGCATTGTCCTGATGAACCATGGCTGTCCCCACGAAGCTAAAGGATTTGTCTCTGGGATTGACGAAAGTCAGGCATTGTATGAGGCAGTAAGGGAACAGTTGATGTATAAGTATCCCCTAATCTCTGTGGGCTGGCTTAACCACCAAACTCCCTTAATTAAGTGGACTCAGCCTCACGCGGAATTAGCAGCCCAGAACCTGATTAACTTAGGGGCTAAAGCGATTGTGTTTATGCCTATTGGCTTTGCCACAGAGAATCACGAAACCCTGTTAGATGTGCATCACATTGTTCACGCTCTAAAACGTCGTAACTCAGAGGTTACCTACGTAGAGATGCCCTGTGTTAATGATCATCCAGAATTTTTACAGATGGCAGCGGAGTGGGCTAATCCTCAAATTGAGGTACTTATATCAGAAAATGCTCTATCTATCAACCCCCAGTTGGCAGCTGTGCAGGCATTAGAGCACCATCATCACCATCACCATCACCACTGATTCACCAAAGCGTTTTAGCTAAGACCGCGATTCATCGTTTTGAGATCGTCTATAATGAAAGTAGTAGGGAAGACAAATTAAGAGCTAACCGCCACCTACGTGCTTTAAAATCGAACTTTTCTGTATTGTAAGGCGTGCGGAGGGGCATCCCGGAGACGAAACCTTAGAAGAGTGGAGCCTTAATCATAAAGTTTTAACCCTTTTATGCATAGCCTGCTAACCATAAAGGCTCCACTCTTCTTGCGGTAACTTCTGACCGTATCGTTAATAAAGCTTGCCGAGTATCCGTTCGCGCAGCGTCGGCGAAAGCCGATACCGATAGGTGGAGTTGGCAAGAAGCCCACACTGAACTCAACGAGTCAGTGTGGGAGTATGTCACTAGCTTGCTTTATATTTAGGTTGCTTTATATATAACCTTCTTGCACCTCTTCCGTTCTCCTCCGACTGTTCTCCCTCTTCTCCTGTTCTAGGAAAGATGTCACAGAATAGAACTGTAGGCTGGGAATCAATGAAACTTCTCCAATCATAGGAAAGCCTAGCTGATCCCAGCCCCATAAAGTGCCGAGTGACAGGATAACAGGATAACAGGATAACAATTATGGATAATAACGACTGGCTCAAGCAGTTATTGTTGGTTGGGGTTGGCACAACCTCAATGGTTGCCGAAAAACTGCGAGAGGTAAGTGATGAATGGGTTAAAGATGGTAAAATTAACTCCGACCAAGCTACCGCTTTTGTAGATGATCTGATGAATCAGATCAAGTCAGAGCAGGGTAACTTTGAGAGCAACATGGAACGGCAGTTGCGCAATATGTTGCAGGATTTAGGGGTTCCTCGCCAATCAGAAATGGATGAATTGCGAGGTCGTATTGACCGTCTGGAGCGTCAGGTGCGGGATTTAGAAAATAAGCTCTGGCGTTGATAATCAATTAGGAGAACAGATTTTGAAACAAATTCTGATCAGCATAGGCGTTATAGTAGCCTTTGGGTTGCTGTTGGTTGTGGCTCAAGTGGGTATGGGTAAAAAATCTACCACTGCTGGAGAAATTACCAACACTCAGCTGGAAGTAGTGACAACAGCTAACAGTGCTAACCCAGATGTTAATGATAAACAAGATCTAGCTATGGATTCTAGTTCAGAAAGCGGAAGCAATTTGGATCAGGCGGTTACAACACCGTCGGGCTTGAAGTACATTGACATAGTTGAGGGTGAGGGAGCAATGCCTGAGACGGGACAGACGGTAGTGGTTCACTACACTGGTACCCTGGAGGATGGCAGCAAGTTCGATAGTTCTCGCGATCGCAATAGTCCTTTTTCCTTCAAAATCGGTATAGGACAAGTGATTAAAGGCTGGGATGAAGGGGTTGGTTCTATGAAGGTTGGTGGTCGTCGTCAGCTGATCATTCCCCCAGAATTGGGTTATGGTGCCCGTGGCGCGGGTGGGGTAATTCCGCCTAATGCTACGTTAATTTTTGATGTGGAATTGTTGAAAATTAACTAATAAATTAGCAATAAATTAGCTAATTCAGCGATGAGCTGAATACTTTCTCCCAGTTGGTGAATTCTCGCTGATTGGGAGTTTTAGTTAACAGAAGAACACGAGAAATAGGATCGCATTTTTGTTACAAAAGATTAAGACAATCTGGGTGCAGAACTAAAATGCACAACTAAACTAGAGGTTAATGGTATAAAATGCGTTCCCGTAGCGGCTCTTTGCTGAGCATCGCGTAGCGGTTCCAAACGTTAGATCACATAACGTTCACTTCTGAGTTGTAGGAGTTCACACTCTTTGATTGGCCATATTCAGGAACTTGGTTAACCCAGGTTTAAAGATAAGTTTCACCGTTCCTGTCGGACCATTACGATTTTTAACAATGATGACTTCTGCCGTATCTCCATCTGGTGAATCTGGGTTATAATAAGAATCTCTATAA
The DNA here is from genome assembly GCF_010672095.1 of Moorena sp. SIO3I6. NCBI lineage: Bacteria > Bacillati > Cyanobacteriota > Cyanophyceae > Coleofasciculales > Coleofasciculaceae > Moorena > Moorena sp. SIO3I6. The sequence continues at coordinate 19,791 of NZ_JAAHHU010000008.1, forward strand.
AGCATCATGATTAAATCCGAGTCCTGCTCAATGGAACCCGATTCTCTCAAATCCGACATCATGGGTCGTTTGTTGGTGCGAGATTCCACAGCTCGACTTAACTGAGACAGAGCAACCACTGGGACTTTCAGTTCCCGAGCTAATCCTTTAAGAGAGCGAGTAATCCGAGACAACTCCTGAACTCGATTTTCACTACCACTGCCTTCCATTAACTGTAAGTAATCGATTAAAATTAACCCCAATGGGCTCCCTTGGGCTGCTTGAAGACGACGAGCATGCGATCGCATTTGCATCACAGTCTGGTTAGCGGTATCATCAATATAAATCGGCAACTCTGATAACATACCGATTGCTTCGCTCAAGGGTGCCCACTGATTTTGAGCAATGCGCCCAGCTCTGAGAAAGTTACTGTCAATTTTCGCTTCACTAGCTAACAACCGCTGCACTAGTTGTTCTCTTGACATTTCCAAGCTAAAAATCGCCACTGGCAATTTTTCAGCTACGTTACGAGCAATTCCTAACGCTAAGCTAGTTTTTCCCATTGATGGTCTACCAGCAATGATAATTAAGTCAGACGGACTTAACCCCCCAATTTGGGCATCCAAATCATAGAAGTCTGATGGAATACCAGGCAAATCAATACCCTGATTCCGATTTTCTATATCTTGGAACGTCTGGACTAGGGTTTCAGAAATCGGGATGAGACCTTGCTGAGGACGCAATTGGGTGAGGCTGAAAATTTTCTGTTCCGCTTGGTCAAGGACTGTTTCCAATTCCAAGGATGTCTCATAACCCAACTTAAAAATCTCGTTACCGGCTTCGATTAGCTGACGGCGCAGGTACTTGTCCATCACTAACTTAGCGAACCTGTCAATATTGACCGCTGAAACCGTTTGTTCAACTAGCTGAGCTAACTTAGCTTGACCCCCAACTTTCTCTAATAAGTCATTGTCATAAAGCCAGGTAGTAACACTCATCAAATCCGTCGGTTTCCCCTGGCTATAAAGTAATAAAGCAGCTTCGTAAATGGTTTGGTGAATCCGGACATAGAAGGCTTTCGGATTCAGGAAATCACCAATTCGACCCATGGCTTCTGGGTCTAATAAAATTCCTCCGATAATAGACTCCTCGGCATCAATATTTTGGGGTGGTATAGAGTTACCAAACGCTGAAAAATCTGGTTTTTGAGTCATAGTAAACTAGTCGTCTATTGAGTTCAGGGTAAAGGTCAGCTAATGCGCTACGCGCACGCTACGCGAACAGCTAAAGGCTGACTAATACAATCTGAACAAATTAAGCACCTAAGGTGCGCTTTCCGTGATGGCGAACGCGCCCCGCGTGACCTACGGTCAAGGGATTGCTCGCCATCACGGGTCGCACCTGTTATTTAATTGACAGTTGACAGGATGATGCAGTCAACTGTCAACAAACTAAACAAACTATTAATTAACTTATTTGGGAACAACATGAATTTCTACAGTAGCTGTAACTTCTGGATGAAGCTTAATTTCTGCATTATAGAAACCAAGTTGACTAATCTCAGGTATAGTTATACCTCGGCGGTCTATTTCTTTGCCAGTAGACTCTTGGATGGCATCTGCCAAATCTTGGCTGGTAACAGTACCGAAGATAGCATTATCTTCGCCCAACTGCTTCGCGATAGTAAAGCGGCTAATGGTTTGTAGAGCAGTCTTCATGGACTCAGCTTGTCGCTTGATTTCGAGGATACGCTGCCGTTCTTGCTCTCTGCGCCGCTCAACTTGCTTGAGAACACCAGAGGTAGCCCTAACTGCAATTCCTTGGGGAATGAGATAATTGCGAGCATAGCCGGGAGCTACCTCTACCAGATCACCGTCTTTTCCAAGTTTCTGAACGTCTTTGCTTAAAACGACTTGTACACGTTTTACCATAGTGTTTAATTCCGGGTATAGTTTAGAGTGAAGGATAATGCTTCGACAAACATTCGATCTTACGACAATATGTAAGCGATCGCAACTTAGCGCTGAGTGCTGAGTGCTGAGTGCTGAGGGCTGAGGGCTCGGTGTCAATTAAAACACTTTTTAAACCCTTTCGGGGATAACATATCCGCCAATAGGCAAACCTAAATCATCAGTAGGAACCGAAAATCCAGTTTCCTGGAGCCTCTGGATCTTGACTGTAATAGAATTCGGTAACTAGATCTAATATCTCTTGTTTGTCAATGTAACCATCATTGTTCTGATCGAAGCGTCCAAAAATTTCTTCAATTTGACTGTCGTCAATACCGTAAGCCTTAAAAAACTGTCGGTATTCTTCCAGAGTAACTTTATCGTCTTTATCAGAATCTAATAGGAAAATAATCCCTGCCGCTTTAGCATTGACTACTGCTTCGTTACCGTCGGTGTCACTCAGGACATTTTCGTGATAAGTCAACCATTCATCCAAGGTCACTTGCTGGTCTTGATTCTGGTCGGTAAATTTTTGCACGCCATTCCAAATCCTCATGTAAATAGCCAGAAGATTGTCATAATATGGCGACCCCGGTGTCCAACCCCTGATCGCAGCAAGGTTATCAGTAATCCGTTCAAAATCGGCTTGGGTTAAAACACCGTTTGTTTGCTGATCGTACAGGTTAAACAACCTGGTCAATTTTCTCTGCTGCAATTCGCTAAGCATGGGTTTTTTCTATTGCTTGGATTAACTAAATTTATTAACTCAACCTTGATTATAGTCCAACTAATCAAGGGACATATTCTCAAGGAAATATGTCCCTTGATCAAGGCTTTATCAATAATCTTAGAATCGGTCTTTCATTTCCCGTAACCGTGCAAATGTCTTAACGGGTTCTTTTGCTTGAGCAGCCGACTGTAGGGCAGGCTCATCCCAACGTAAAAATGGATTGGTGTGCTTTTCAACCCCTAAGTGGGAAGGTACCGTTGCCTCTTTACGATCACGCGCCTCTTGGACTTGGGCAAATCTCCCTTGTAAGTCCAGGTTTTCACCATCGACACTCAGGGCAAATTGGATATTTTTCAGGGTGTATTCATGAGCACACCATACTCGTGTATTATCTGGTAAATCCCTTAGCTTGCTCATGGATTCTACCATTTGGCCTGGTGTTCCTTCAAATAGTCTGCCACAACCGCCCGCAAATAGGGTGTCGCCACAGAAGAGTTCACCGGTTTCACCAGGGACTACTGGAGGAAAGTAGTAGGCAATATGTCCTCTGGTGTGTCCGGGAACGAACAAGACTTCACCAATCCGATCACCAAACTCGACGCGATCGCATTCTTCTAAAAACACCTGTTGACCAGGAATCCGACCCCGGTCTTCAGCTCCCCCATATACACACACATCTGGAAACTGCTGCATCAACTGTCGATTTCCCCCCACATGATCCATGTGATGGTGAGTGTTGAAAATAGCCACTAATTCAGCATCCAGTTCTGTCAGACGCTGTACCACTGGTTTAGCCTCGGCTGGATCAACAACAGCAGCAATATTCCCCTTGGCGTCGTGTAATAAGAAGATATAGTTGTCAGAAAGGGCTGGAAGTCGATGAACCTGCATAGTTTAACACCATCTGTTTAACTTACAATTTATATACCAAAGGGAACAGCGGATCTGGGAGTAGGGAGTAGGGAGTAGGGAGTAGGGAGTAGGGAAAAGGTAACAAAAATTATCACAATTCCTACACGGATTGGTATAGTTTTTTTTGCTCAACAACAGATGCTATATATAGTAGACCTTACCTACCTAATTTTTATTATTATAATTTTTTGTTAAAAAACATTATTTTTTATATTCCTTATTTTCCCTACTATTATATGGTAATATTTGGTTTAAAAATTTAACAAGTTTATCTTACATAATCCGAATTTAACTGACACGACGTTACCCTTGAACACACTTCCTAAGTAATCAGTAATCGGTAATCAGTAATAGTTAGCGAATCACCAATTACCCATTATCCATTACCAACTCACTATAGGTAGGATTCCTGACACTATTTCATCTTAGAAGTGTATGGATGTTCGGTTAACCCATCACATATTGGTAGTATTGTCAACCTCCATTACTAGGGGAATGCGCTAGACTAATGATCATATTGGATAGGAACTATTTCTCCCTGCTTGCCCCTAGGCTATAGCCCCCAAAGCAAAGGGCTGCTTCCCTAGCTAATTCTATTACCGATTGTTCTCAAGTCCCAACCCTCAATAATTTTAATCTAAGTTAAACACTGCTCTCACATAAAATTAACAGAAGATGTCTAGATTAAATTATAGGACTTACGCAGAAACCCGGTTTCTTAACGTAATTACACCGATTTCAGCCTTTGATTGATCAAGATAAACCCGGTTTTAATAAACTTAGTGCGTAAATCCAGCAATTATCAAAGCCCAGTCATTCAGGAACTGATTCAAAACCAATATCAAGCCCACTGCCTCCCAGTCGATCTACCCTTTTGTCAACAGAATCTTATGCTAGTAGACCATCAAACCCCCAAATCTAATCACACCACCCGTAATCCCTTAAAAAAAGCAGGAACTTATGTATCACTGTTGTTACTGGGAGCAGGGTTAGGCTTTTCCGGCGGTTATGTAGCATTACGTAACTCTGTTCCCGAATCCACATCCCCTCAAGCAATTGTCCCTCAGAACAAAACAGCTAGGCTTCCAGGCAGTAAACCTGTGGTGACTCAAAATCCCAACTTTATCACCAATGTGGTAGAACAAGTTGGACCAGCAGTGGTGCGGATTAACGCTTCTAGAACCGTCACCAGTAGAGTCCCAGATACTTTTAGAAACCCAATGTTCCGGGAATTTTTTAGGTTCCCATTTCCCGATGTACCCCAAGAGCGAGTTGAACAGGGTACCGGTTCAGGTTTCATTATCGATACCGATGGTTATATTCTCACCAATGCCCATGTAGTCGATAGTGCGGATAGTGTTAATGTAATCCTCAAAGATGGTCGCCAATTTAAAGGGACGGTAGTGGGAAGCGATCCCTTGACAGATGTAGCCGTGATCCAGATTGAGGCGGAAAACCTACCTACCGTTGCTCTGGGTGATTCCGATCAACTTACCCCAGGAGAATGGGCGATCGCAATTGGTAATCCCCTTGGTTTAGATAGTACTGTAACCACTGGCATCATTAGTGCTACGGGTCGTTCTAGCTCTCAAGTCGGTGTTCCCGATAAGCGAGTGGAATTTATCCAAACCGACGCTGCTATTAACCCCGGTAACTCCGGTGGACCCCTGCTCAATGCCTCTGGTGAAGTGATTGGCATGAACACAGCTATTATTCGAGGTGCTCAAGGGTTAGGATTTGCCGTTCCCATTAATACGGTGGAAGGAATTGCTGAGCAACTGATTGTTGATGGTAAAGTAGAACATCCTTACTTGGGCATCCAGATGGTAACCTTAACCCCAGAGGTTAAACAACAGATCAACAGTAATCCCAATGCTGGGTTGATGGTTGATGAAGAAAAAGGAGTATTGATTGCCAAAGTAATACCTAATTCCCCAGCTGCTAAAGCAGGATTGCGTGCGGGTGATGTGATCCGCAAAATAAATGATCAGCCAGTCAAAGATGCAACAGAAGTTCAGAAGTCTGTGGCTAAAACCAAAGTAGGTAGTGATTTAATCCTAGAGTTGCGCCGCAATCAACGAGATACCAAATTGACTGTGCGACCTGGTGCTTTTCCTACTGGTAAGTAGTAGTTATAGCACTACGCATTAAGGTGTTTGACATTTCTAAACTCCGAAACTTAGTCATAGCTGTTTTCTGACTTCTGACTTCTGACTTCTGACTTCTGACGCTAAGCGTAGCGCTATAAGTAGTAGTTGAAACGATTAATATCAAGTTCAGTTAATCACTTTAGTATCGGGCTTTGGATCACATTAGCATTCAGCTGACTGCTGAATGCTAATTGCTTATTGAATCACTAATGAATAATTAACCAGACTGGCATATTAAACATAGCTTTGCCAGTCGTCCCCTGTTAAGGACTCGGTGGCAACTGCCTGCTGTAGCCCCGTTTGATTCATTAGCCAGATCTGATTTTGTCCGGTAGTGCCATTACGCAACAGGACATCGTCAAAACCATTATCGTCAAAGTCCATAGTACCACGAATTTCCCACTCACCGCTGATTGGTGCTGAGTCAATGAACACTGACTCTACATACTCAGTACCATCCATCCGCCAGTAGTAGACATCTTGGTTTTGAGTATTGCGCCACAGAATATCCGCGTCACCATCGTTATCTAAATCTCCAGCACCTTCCATTTGCCATAGACCGTCTTCTGGTACTACCAAATTCTGACCATCATTCTCCCTGGTAATCAAGACTCCCTGATCCAGCTCCGTGCCATTCATCAACCAAACCGCATTTTCTCCGGTTTCGGTATTACGCCAGAGAATATCTTCTTCTCCATCACTGTCGAAATCTCCCGTGCCACGGATTTCCCAGTTGAGGTCTGATACCTGGGTGCTAGATGCTCCGCTTTTGAACTCAAAGCCTTCCATTAACCAGAAGCCAACATCTCCGGTATCGGTATTACGCCAGAGAATATCCTTTTGCTCATCGCTGTCGAAGTCTCCAGCACCACGCATCTCCCAGGGACTGTCAGCTGGTTCCGATTGAATCGAATTTGACTGACCCAAGTTGGTGCCATCCATGATCCAGGCAAGATTGTTTCCAGTTTCGGAATTACGCCAGAAAATATCCGCAGAAGGGGCATCAAGTTCATTAAACTCAATGAAGTCAATTCGGGTCAATTCGCCGCCATCAGAAGTACCGTTAATTGTGATCAGGTCTCCATTCTCGATGAATACGGTACTGCTAATTTGTTGATTGACAAAACTATCAGCATTAGGCGTATTACCAGCACCAGGAGGGGGGTTATTGAAAGTTAAAGTTGGCAATTCGGTATCGCCAATAGTGATATCTATGGTGCTATCCCCATCAGTCTCATCAAAGTAGCCCAACCTTACTTCGTAGTTACCAGTAGGTAGGTCAAAGGTTCTAGTAGCAGTACCAGAATCCTCAGATATCCTGATGACTGAACCACCCTCAGCATCGCTATTATTCTCAATTACAAAATTCGTTAGATTTGGAAAGCTTTCAGCTTGAATTTTTACCATAATTTTTCTTTACTCAAAAATAATAATCTGTCGCTTTTGACTAGTTATTCGGAAATGTTACCTAGTCTGCTTTTCAGTGTTTACTAGGGATTCACCATCACAAGGTTACCCATTAAATATTTCATGACTTTATCCTTTGATCAGGATAATTTGGTCACCCCCCCAGGTTTCTATGATGGGAGGCTTAGTTATGGTTCAACAGTACCCTTAAGGGTACTTTTTGGCTCTGTCCTGTTTGCTAAACTGTTAACTTAAATTACCTAAAATTATTGCTGTGTATAGCTTTTAAATTTTGATAGGGTGCATCTCACTTTTGGAAAAACAACACTCAGGACCATTGAATGCTAATATAATGTCATGATATATTTCAATAAATATAGCGTTTCTAGGACTCATGAGGTACACATTATTTTTTACCTCTTCCCTCTTCCCTTTTCCCTCTTACCTGCTCCCTGCTCCCTGCTCCCTACTCCCTAAAAACCAGAAATTTGTACCTCAAAAGTCGTAGAATTGCTATAAGCTATCTATATATAGCATGGATAAATAGGTTATGAACAATCTTGATTATTTATAATAAAATCCCAAACTATTCGGAACTATTTACTAGTTTTCCCTGTTCTCTGTTACCTCTTTTTATCAATGCTATGTTTACATCTCATACCGAGTTGCATTCAAAGAGAGTAGATTGGTTGGATAGGGAGATAGGGAGATAGGGAGATGGGGAGATGGGGAGATGGGGAGATGGGGAGATGGGGAGATGGGGAGATGGGGAGATGGGGAGATGGGGACCCACCCCTAACCCCTCCCAGGAGGGGAATATGGGGAGATGGGGAGATGGGGAGATAGGGAGATTGGCGGAAGAGAAAGTTGTACGTTTGACCGCAACTTGGTATCAAATAAAAATACTATAGCAAGTATAAAATAGGTGAGGTACAAAACAAACAGGACTTTGTACCTCACCAAATTAATAAATGTTATAAAATGCTATAAAATTGTTAATTGCCTGCCTGCCTTCCAGCCTGCATAATTATTGCTTTAGTTCTTCCTCAAGCATCCGTTGATAAACCTTTGGCAAGTGCTTACTCATGCTATTTGTTTCTATGCCATAACCTAGACTTGTCCAAGTACCAGACAACCGCCGCAACACTTTATCTAAATTTCCTTGCCGCAATTCTTTGGGAATATCCATCCCCCAGGCTCTACTATCCTTGAGCCAATCGTGAACCACAGCATCCTGGAAGTGTGGCTCAAAGCTATACTGCTTCCAAAACAAAAAGCCTGAGGGTCTGGGGTGATAGCGTTGTGCCTTTTCTTTCCAGGTAAAATCAAGGAACTGATACCGTCCCGCTGCTGTGCTACATTTTCCAACATTAGGACCAGCGACTATGGGAACACATATTTCAGGATGACGCCTTAAATCAGAAACGTGTTGACCCCCATAGATAATCGTGTAGGGTTGGGGGTCATTGGCTTCACTAGCTGTGATAGTACGCATTAGGGCGCGAATGTAAGGATCTCCCCCCCTCATCACTAAGGGAGGGGTGCCGTGAATACTGGTAGGATAATCAGATAGCGATCGCGAAACCGGGTAGTAAGCCCATCTATTAAACACATGTCTGAGATAAATCCCCAATAATAAGCTCACTATCACTAAGGCTGAAATATTGTAAAATAAGCCTTTGAGTGTAAATTTATAGGAAGTATTTGGAAATCCTCTTAACTTTCCGTACTTCTGCCGGGGTGATGAAGACACTCAGTTGAATAATCCTTACTAGTGTTAATACTGTGAACTTAATAGTGTTCACAAAATGCCATTGACGGAACGTCACGCTAAGCGAACGCTCAACACTCCCTCAACCTACGTCAGCAAATAGCTGTTCCCAGCCTTGATCGGGAGCTTCTGCTGAGCTAACCACTTCTACTATTTTATTCCGAGCTTCCGGTTCCGACAGCGCCTCAACACAAACTTCTGCTACTTTGGTGCGAGGTATGCTACCTTCAAATAGAGTATCTGCCCCAGACATCACAATCGGGTCTGAGTTGTCTTCGTTTCTGAGACCACCTGGTCGCACAATGGTGTAGGTCAAGCCGCTTTTTTGGATATATTCCTCTGCTTGCTTCTTCCAGACCAGAATCAGCCAGAATAGGTTGAGGGGATGGAAAAACTGGGACACACAGAGAGAAGAAACCAATACAAAGTGTTCTACCCCTTTTTGCTTAGCAGCATCTACTAAATTTTTAGTGCCTTCGTAATCCACCAGGTAGGGTGCGGTTGGGTCAAAGGTAGGGCGAGCAACAGTGGCGCACAGCACTACAGTACTATCTCCGATCGCAGCACTGATGCTCTTGGGTTTGAGCACATCCCCCACCACTAATTCTGCTGCTGGTGGTAATATTTCTTGAGCGTAGTCTAAATTTCGCACTAAAGCCCGTACAGGAATATCACGCATAACCAGTTCCTGTACAATCCGCTTTCCTGTTTCTCCTGTTGCTCCAGCTACACATGCTTTCATAGCAATTTCCGTACAATTCACCTAGTAGCTTAGCTAGTTTACCAGTTATTCTGAGTGAAAATTAAACTAGGCCATTCAATCGAGAATTATTGGATTTTTCCGTAAACCCCAACCTCTCGGTTGTATAAGTTTCTAGGTCATGTGTTCTTCTAAGACTTTGTGGGTGGATCTAATTAAAACCTGCTATAGTCAGTGATCTAATAACTGATCTAATAACTGATCTCGCATCACCATAAACCCAGCTAGATCAGTCCCCCAAACTTTACACTTGTTTACATAGCTCAACTTGTTTTTGTCCGACTCCTGATGAACTCAGCCAGAGGAGCTGGATAAGCAAGAGCGACCCATGGACATTTCTCAACTAGGCTCTCAACTAGTTTCTCAACTAGTCACAAGGCAATAAAATGAAGAGGATGAGGTATGCGATCGCATTTTATTAACCATCAGTCAATTGAGGCAAAACAGGTCGATTTGAATACTCCTGCTATAAAGGCCAACACTGACCCTATTGTTCCATCAGGGTCTTACTCAGGTAGTGAGCCGACTCGGTTTCAGTGTCATTTTCAAGACTGTATGGAGATGTATGCTTCAGCTGAGCAAGTGAGTGCCTATCTAAATACTCACCAGGATTGGTTTTGTCGCTGCGCTCATCCTATGAAAGTAGAACTGCTCACAGACAATGGCTATATCTTGACCATTGGTAGCTTTGGGGCGTTTGGCTATAGGGTAGAGCCAAAAATCGGTTTGGAATGGGTACCTCTTGACGAAAATTCCTATCAGATTCGGACAATTCCCATATCCAATTACGTCAGTCCAGGCTATGAGCTTGATTTCCAGGCATCTCAGACCTTAGTAGAAGTACCAGCAAGGGAGTATTTTCAAGACCATCAGCTGGAATCGGAGTCCATACCATCAGCGATAACCCGCGTGGAGTGGCATCTTGACCTGATTGTTTACATGTGGTTTCCCAAGGCAATTCAGAAACTCCCTCAGTCCTTGATTCAACGCACAGGCAACGGAATCTTGCAGCAAGTTGTGCGTCAAGTTTCCCGGCGTTTAACCCACAAGGTACAGCAAGACTTCCACAGCAGTAATGGTCTACCTATACCGAACCAATCACAGCGGTAAAATCTACAGTAATATTTACTCTAGGGGGGGTACAATACCAGTAAGCATTCAGCCGTCAGCTATCAGCTATCAGCTTATGGGCTACTTGAGGTGCTACGTGAACAGCTAAAGGTCTGTGGCCACGCTACACCGAACAGTTTATGCCCATAGCTTAGGCTACTAATTTTGCTTTTGAATAAAATAAGCTGACGGCTGACGGCTGATAGCTGAATGCTTACCAAGACCACACCCCTAGGTAAATTAAATCATCTACGGATTGCTAAGAATCTTCTGCACAATTTGCATGCCGGTGATGGCTTGCCAGCTGAATAGTCCCAAGAGTGCAACATTGAGGACGATGTGACTATAGCGAGCCCAAGTTTGACCTTTCTGCATTAATGGTGTTAGAGAGGCAGAGGTAGCAATAATTCCGGTCATGCCTAAACCAGCCAGCAAATGGGGTCCAAAAAACAACTTGCCATTGTTAATGTAGGTTACTGCCATACCTCCGATTGTACCGAGTACCATCATGGCTAGCAACGCTGAACCCACAAGATGGTGCTTAACATTATATTGACCCTTAACTAGCGCTTTCTTTTCGTCACCTTCCGCCGTTCTAGTCTTTTGGATTTTCAAGCCCAGATAAAGAGCATAGAAGGCTGCCGCTAGGAGCACCCACATCAGTAAGGGGTGGAAGAATTGAGACCAAAATTTAACAGACTCTGGCAGGTTCATAATGTTATGTCAATTTTCAGGAGCTTCATGAAAATTAACATAACATAATTGCCGTTATCAAGTCTAATGTGCTAATAACTCAGTTAAACAATATGGTACTATAGCTCTGCTCCTTGTCGCTGAATTTGGGGATTGTTAAGGATGTAGAAATGTTGCCATTGCATGGTAGTTGCCATTGCATGGGTTTGGTAAGCGATCGCGTCTTGCCACTGATGCCTAAATCAATTCCGGGGAAAGATACAGGAACAGAACTGTTAGCTTACCCCAGTTAGCTTACAGTTTGGCGTTCATATCCGTATTTCTTGCTGCCCATCTCCCCCAAGCGCACCCCTGAACACCCCGTCAGCATACCAAGTTGCCTTTATAATCTAGTGCAACATTTAACCTCTCTAAACCTACCCATCAGCAGGAATGATCTGTATAGCACCAGGTGAAAACCTGGTGGTTGTTGCCGACAAAGCACGAATCATTATGTTCCGTGCGCCATTCCAATCCCGTGGTAATGAAAAACCACATTTTGGACATTGGAATTTTTTATTACCACCTAATCTCTCATGAATATGCCCGCACTGTGGACAAGTTTTACTGGTGTAAGATTCGTTCACCAAAACCACTTTTACATCATTGCGATCAGCCATCTGAATCAAATGCTGGCGAAATTTGTAATGACTCCAAGTAAGCAGATTGCGAGCTGTCTTCTTGTTCAATTTTCTGGCTGATTTTACGACCATCTGAGAAGTTTCAAATGTTGGTATAAAAATCAGCTTGTAATTATGAACAAGGAAGGAAGCTGACTTGTTGTGACAATCTTTTATCAGGTCTTGAATCTTTTGGCGTAAACGGTGGGCAGCCTCTCTCATTGCTGCGCTTTGGCGCACGCTTCGCGAACGTCTCTGCCGTTTTGCAGAGCTTAAGTCAATGCGACTCATCAATCGATCTAGCTGCTGACAAAGTCTTTGAATCCTGCCAATATCATTAGACCCTATTTCTATGTAATTTTTACCATCAAAACCAGTAAGAAACGTCTTGATACCTGGATCTAAGGCTATCACTCGATCCTCTTTGGTGGGAGTAGGCTCAATATATTCAGGGAAAATCCCGTACCATTTACCTTTGATCCAAACCAATTGAGTACCGTAGATGGACTCGTCAGGAAAACCTTGAGGTGAACGGAAAGATAAGCCTTTTACTTTTGTCGGATACCAGGAACCTTTCTTGAAATTTCCGGCTTTGAATTTAATAACCTGACTTGTTTCCCGACAAGACTTGAATCTAGCAAAACCCCTATTAGCTTTAGCTTGCTTGACTGCATCGATCGCATCTGCTACAGCTTCTTGTAACTGGTGACCTGGTAAAGTTTTAACCCATTCCGGTCTATCAGCTTTTCTAGCTAATTTCTGCAAATCGTAAGCACTACCTTTGTAGCCATTTTTTATGGCAGCTATCGACCAGTTGTAGACCCACCTGTAGGCATTAAGCCAAGTTTTCCAAACCTTGTGAAGTTCTTTAGATGGAAACACCCTGATCTTCAAGACACTGTTTGGTGTCAACTTCAGCGTCTGGTTCCGAGGTTTTGTCTTGTACCGCTTGCGTGACTTGCGTGATTGTTTTTCGGAGTCCGTAAAGCCTAGCAGAGAAACAGTGGAGGATGGACAAGATATCTTCGACCAGCTCCTGCTTTGGGGACAACTTACGTTCATTGAGAACCAGGAGTTTGACTCCACCTTTTTGACATAACCATTCAAGCAATGGGAAACCAAACCTGACTGCTCTGTCTGGGTAGGCGACAACAAATGCTGAGATATCAGAGCTGTATATTCGTTCCAATATTTTGATAAACTTTCGCCGTTTAAAATTGAGTCCCGATCCAACTTCTGAAATAACTTCAGCGTTTGGGTATTTTGACCGTAAAAATTCAGCTTGTCTATCAAGGTCGTCTCGTTGGGAATGTGTAGAGACTCTTGCATAAGCGACAATGGGCTTACTCTGCGGGTCTTGTCCTTCAACACAAAACCTTCTTTGATTCCCTTGAGTCCTGATGCTGTCAAGTCTTCCGTCTTTATCCCATCTCCTGAGTGTTGTAATGGAGACACCGTAATATTCGGCTGCCTCTTTTGGGGTGACATATTTTTTCATAACGGCTTAACCTCTACAAATCTATAATAGCAGATTTGTAGAGGTATGACGAGGTTTGATAAGATTAAATGCTAATAGTTACACCTCCCTGCTCACCTGCTCACTCCCTCACCAGTTCAAAGGATAATATCTTTGATTGATCGCAACATTGATCGCAACTTGGTATCAATGTTTTACGAGAGGACTAAAGCACTAATAAACATAGCCTAATAGACTAGCCTAATAGACATAGCGAGGCATCTCGCTCAAGGCGTTCCAGGTGTGTTCAATAACTACACCATTGCCTAGCAAACCCCTGTCGAGTTGGAAGCGTTGCACTGCTTCGAGTGTCAGGGAAGCGAAGATGCCATCAATCTCAGCGGTATAGTAGTCACTAATCCAAAGTACTTCTTGGACTGTTTTGACAGCCTCACCAAAACTACCAGGATGTAGAATTGGCATATTGACGGGAGTACCACTCAGAAGAGCTTGCCAGGTCTTTTGGTCTACAATACCAGTTGCTCTGAGAAATACCTTTTGCTGGTAGCCTTGCACAGCATATTCAATCTCTGTGTCAAAGATACCATCTAATGGACCAAAGTAATATCCCCGGTGAGCCAAGATACTTTGTAATTCTACCACATAAAGACCAATTAACCCTAGATAAAGAGTGTGCTTTCTGAGCCAAGCAGTGACACAAGCACTGGTCTGGGAGGTTTCCAAATTAATCAAAGCTGTCATGCTAGATTTCCCTGATGAAATTTTTCCTGGCATTCTTCATAATCAAATATCTGAGGTTGAGCAGGGGTGATTTAAGTTTTAATAAGTTGTTAACCTTCTGCCAGTAAAGCGTGATTTGAATCACTGGGTAACTATGTATAGTGTTAAGTGTTGACTAGTGATTGTTGACTTTAGGGATGCACAGCCAAGGCTTGCATGCAGTAGCTAACATAAAACGTTCCATGTAGTTACCCCACTTTACGTTTATTTATATATACCCACATAGAGGTTTCAAAATTTATAGTTAATACCAAGTAGCATTGATCGGTAGGACCCTCTATCGAGAGTTTACCCGTCTGATGGTATCTTGCCGTCTTTGAATGCAATCCCTCTGATGGCAATGTCATACTATAGTTCTTTATATAGTGCTTTGCAGCTCATTAAAATACACTGTAGCCTCTCGGAAGCTCCTACTGCAATCACCGGCTGTATTGTATTCCAATCAAGACTGCGTTTGCATTTAACTCAGTAATGAAACTGTTTGTCCCAGGTCGCCTTTGTCTATTTGGGGAACATAGTGATTGGGCAGGAGGCTATCGCTGCCTAAATCCCCAGCTGGAAAAGGGCTACACCTTAATCACCGGAACCAATCAGGGAATTTATGCTCTGGTCTTATCTCATCCGACCGAGCTGATTATTCGTACTTCCCTGAGGGTGGGTAAACCCACCGTTTCTATTAGTGTACCAATGGAAAGGAGTGCTCTGCTCGCTGTTGCTAAAAAAGGCGGTTTTTTTAGTTATGCTGCTGGGGTTGCCTACCAGTGTCTCTGTCGCTATCCTGTCGGTGGAATTGAAATCGATAATTACCGCACTGACTTACCGATCAAGAAAGGGCTATCCTCAAGTGCCGCAATTTCCGTCCTAGTTGCCCGCAGCTTCAATCTCCTGTATGACTTAAACATGAGCCTCCAAGAGGAAATGGAGTTAGCCTATCTAGGGGAAACCACCACCCCTTCCCAATGTGGTCGGATGGATTTCGCCTGTGCTTATGGCAATCGACCAATCATGATGATGTTTGATGGTGATCACACCGATATTACTGAACTCAAGGTACCTCGGAATCTATTTTTTGTAATTGTAGACCTCGGTGCCAGTAAAAATACCCAGGAAATACTCGGTAAACTGAATCAGTGCTATCCATTCGCCACTAACGAAATACAACAAAATGTTCAGCACTATCTTGGTTCAATCAGTTCTAAAATTACTCAGGAGGCAGTTGAGGCTCTGCAAACGGGTGATGCTGAACGGATTGGTGCCTTGATGAACCAGGCACAAGCTGAATTCGACCGCTATCTTATCCCTGCTTGCCCTGAGCAATTAACTGCTGGAGTGCTGCACCAAATCCTGAATTATGAACCAATTCAACCTTATATCCTAGGGGGAAAGGGAGTTGGCTCTCAAGGGGATGGCAGTGCACAATTTATTGTTAAAGACAAGGAAACTCAACAAAAGTTAATTAAAATTATTGAGCGTGATTTTCCCCAAATGGAATCTTTGGCGTTAACGATTTATGCAGACCAATAACGTTCGCAAAGCTGTAATTCCCGCAGCGGGTTTTGGAACCCGTTTGTTTCCAGCAACCAAAGTGGTAAAAAAAGAGTTATTTCCGATTATTGACCGGGATGGTAGGGCGAAACCAGTGATTATGGCGATTGTGGAAGAAGCGGTCAGTGCTGGTATAGAAGAAGTGGGGATTGTGGTTCAAAAAAGCGATCGCAAACATTTTGAAGACTTGTTTAAGTCGCCCCCCAAACCCGAACTCTTCGAGAAACTCTCTCCAGAAAACCAAGCATACAGCCAATATTTACAGGATTTAGGCCAGAGAATTACCTTTCTGATTCAAGAGGAGCAAGAAGGCTATGGTCATGCTGTATTCTGTGCCAAAGAATGGGTAAACGATCAGCCTTTTCTATTGTTGCTGGGGGATCATGTTTACACTTCTGACCATGAAACCTCCTGTGCTAGTCAAGTTCTAAAAGTTTATAACCAGGTTGATCAGAGCGTTGTTGCCTTGACCGTAATGCCAGGAGAGATTATTCATAAAGCTGGTTGTGTGACTGGGATTTGGGAAGAGTCAGAATCACAGTTGCGTGTGACAGAGCTTTATGAAAAGCCTACTCTTGAGTATGCGCGAGCCTATCTCCATATGGAAGGAATGGCGGAGGATCAGTTTTTAGCGGTATTTGGTATGTATGTACTTAAGCCGAAAATTTTTGACTATCTTGAAGACCACATCAACCACAATATCCGTGAAAAAGGTGAATTTCAGCTCACATCCTGTCTTGATAAATTGCGACAAGAAGAGGGCATAACCGGTTATCTAGTTAAAGGCAAGTATTTTGATACCGGAATGCCCCAGTTTTATCGACAGACCATAATTGATTTTCCCAATTAAACTCAGGTGACTTGATCTGATTAATCCTGTTTTTCTAATCCTGTTTCTCGAAACTAAGGGAAGCAGAATTCATACAGTAGCGTAAGCCTGTTGGTGGTGGTCCATCGTTAAATACGTGACCTAGGTGAGCGTCACAGACAGCACACAACACTTCTGTCCTGCGCATAAATAGGCTGTTATCCGGTTCCTCCTTCACATTCTCTTCTTTGATAGGTGCGTAAAAACTAGGCCAACCTGTCCCAGAATCATATTTGGTATCGGAGTTAAATAGCTCTGTGCCGCAACAGATACATTTGTAGATACCCTTGTCCTTATTGTTCCAGTATTCTCCAGTGAAGGCTCTTTCCGTTCCCTTCTGTCTGGTGACTTTATACTGTTCCGGTGTTAGCTGCTCTTTCCACTGTGCTTCAGTCTTTTGGACTTTACTAACCATGGCTGAATCCTTGTAATAGTTTTTTGTTGATACGTGGGAGGTGATAGATCACCAATAGGGTGATCTGGTCTTTTGTAAAAAAAAGACACGTTTTGATACTTAACTTAACATTTTCTGGCACACAAGAGATGGGTATTTTAGGGCGTGTGGGAAGTTTGGGGTGTGTGAGGAGATGGCCAGGGTTTGATGACGGGTAATAATTCAAAGGTAATTATTAGCCCATGAGATGAATGGTGAGATAACCCTTCCGTTTCTGCCACAGTTAAAGGTCATAGTAAGTTGCGGTCAAAGGTATAACAGAAGTCAGAAGTCAGAAGTCAGAAGTCAGAAGTTAAACTCTTCCTAGACTTAGGTTTGAGACTTTTGTCATGTCCTAACTGCCCTGGCGACTGCTATATAACTTTCTTTTCCCCCAATCTCCCCAATCTCCCCATCTCCCCATCTCCCCATCTCCCCATCTCCCCATCTCCCCATCTCCCTATCTCCCCATTCAACCAATCTACTATCTTTGAATCCAACTCGTATCAATCTTCCTGGGGATAGTCATCCCACAGTTTGGTTACTTGTCGTATGCTCTGGTAATTACCATTGCCAACAATCAAGTGATCCAATACCGGAATACATAAGAGTTGACCTACCTGTAATAACCGTTCCGTTAGAGTAATATCTTGAAAACTTGGGTCAACACTGCCAGTGGGATGATTGTGAGCTACAATTACCTGTGTTGCTCCCTGACGCAGCACTTCTCGGAAAATATCCCGGGGATTAGCAATGGTTTCTGTTGCGGTACCAACAGTAATAATCTGAGTACCTAACAAATGATTCTTAACATCCAGTAGCAACACAGCAAATCGTTCATGATTTTGCCACATTAAGTCATGACTCAAAGATGCTGCTGCTGAGGCTGGACTATCAATGATTACACCTTCTGTTGGTCGAGACAGAAATGCCCGTTTTCCCAGCTCCACTGCTGCTAAAATCGTTGTGGCTTTCGCTAGTCCAACACCATGAATTTGGGTCAATTCTTGAGCTTTAATATTCCGCAACACAGCCATTGGGTCTCGTTGGTCTTTGGCAAGTTCCTGTAAAATCAACTGTCCCAAACCCATGGCAGAAAGCTTTCCTTTGCCTTGACCTGTACCTAAAAGAATTGCTAGCAGTTCCGCTGTCGCCAGATTTTTAGCTCCTAGAGCAACTAATCGCTCACGAGGACGTTCACTGATGGGAATATCAGCAATTCTCAGACAATATGTCATAGATGTACACTGACCAAGACTGAAGGGATTTATTTTTAGTTATCCCGTTTTGAGCTAAGAAAGCTAGATTCGATTGGCAATATCCCGATTATCCCAATAATCGAGATGGGGAGATGGGCGATGGGAGGATGGGGAGATGGGGAGATGGGCGATGGGAGGATGGGGAGATGGGGAGATGGGGAGATGGGGAGATGGGGAGATGGGGAGATGGGGAGATGGGGAGATGGAGAAATTAGGTGTAAACAAACACAGGTGAATAGCACAATTCAATAATAGTGTCGGGCCAAATTGGCGGTTTTGCCAAATCTTTACATAACTAATTTTATTTAGTGCATAAATATTTGAACAAAACCAAGAAGCTTGAGTGGTGGATTGTCTAGGAAGGTTATCCCTTGATTAGCGGAATTTTCGGCAACACCAATTACCTACCAACAATGAAAATTCCATAAATTCTAATTATATTGACTGACTTAATACCTCAAACGGCGTAGTAGATATTTTAAAGTAATTAATTATTTCCCATCAACATATAAAGATTTCCCCTAGACTGCCTCAGAATTACGTAAAATTTTGATTAATTTATCACAATCCTAGTCCCAATCACTAGGATTAACTGAGATGATGGCAAATCGAAAGGATATATACATCTACCAACTTAACTATGTCAAATCAACTATTCAATATCTCAAACCTTAACGGCAGAATTGGGTTCTCTATTAATGGTGTTACATTAGGTGACCGCTCCGGCTACTCAGTGAGCAGCGCCGGAGATATCAACGGTGATGGCAATCTTGACCTGATTATCGGAGCCCCAGGAGCTGATCCCAATGGCCTTTTTTCAGGTACAAGCTATGTGGTGTTCGGTGGTCCAGATGTAGGTGCTAGCGGTAGCATCGCACTCAAAAACGAAGACGGTACTGATAAGCTAGACGGTACTAACGGTTTCGTTATTAAGGGTCTTAATTCAAATGAATTCTTAGGCTTCTCGGTTAGCAGTGGTGGAGATATCAATGGTGATGGTACGAATGACCTACTGGTAAGTGCTCCTGGTGCTGGTCCCGACAACAAGAATGGCGTGAGCTATGTAATATTTGGCGATTCCACTGTCGGCTCTACTGGTAGCGTAGATCTCTCAGCTCTAAACGGTACCAATGGCTTCGCTATCAATGGCGTCGATGATGCATTATTTTCTGGTCATTCCATCAGCAATTTAGGGGACGTTAACGGCGATGGTAAAGATGACCTCTTAATTGGTGCTCCTGATGCCTTTTTGCCTAATGCCTCGTTGCCTATTTCTTCTAAGCCTGTTTATCCTGGCAAGGCTTATGTGGTATTTGGGGATACAGTAGGTACTAGCGGTAGCCTAGACCTCTCCACTCTGGACGGCACTAATGGCTTCCTCCTCACCAGTGGTGTTGCCGGAAACTTGGCAGGTTTCTCAGTCAGTAGTGCTGGGGATATCAATGGTGATGGCATCAAAGACTTCGCTATCGGTGCTCCTGGTAGTAATGATGCTCGGACTGACAACAGTTCTGCTGGTAAGACTTATGTAGTCTTCGGTGGTTCAGGTCTGGGTGCCACTGGAACTCTAGACCTCTCATCGATACCCTCCTCCGAGCCCAAAACTGGCTTCGTCATTAATGGTATTGATGAAGGTTCCAGCTCTGATCTCGGTGACAGGGCAGGCTGGTCCGTGAGTGATGCTGGGGATGTCAATGGTGATGGTGTTAGTGACTTAATCATTGGGGCTCCCTTTGTTGACGCTGGTGACCAGACTGATGTTGGCCAGGCTTACGTAATCTTTGGCGGCACAGATGTTGCTGGTACAGGGAACTTAGACCTTGCAAGCCTCAACGGTACCAATGGCTTTGCTATCACAGGGATTGAAGCAGAGGGTCTCCTGGGCTCGTCAGTTAGTTATGCTGGGGATCTCAACTATGATGGGTTTGCTGATGTTGCGATTGGAGCTGAAGGTGCAGGTAAAGTTTATGTGCTGTTCGGCAGTGAAGAGTTGGGAGCTACTGGCAGTGTAGACCTTTCTACCCTAGACGGGGAAAATGGCTTAGTTATCGAAGGTAGCGACTCCCTAGGCTTCTCAGTAAGTGGAGCAAAAGACGTTAATAGTGATAGCATTGATGACCTAATTATCGGCGCACCTGGTCTTGAACTTAGTGGAGACAATGGCAACACCCCAGGGAATAGCTATGTCCTATTCGGTAATCATGCTCCAGTGATAGACCTCAATGGTGTATCGGTCACAGATACCACGACTGATACCACGACTGATACCACGACTGATACCACGACTGATACCACGACTGATACCACGACTGATACCACGACTGATACCACGACTGATACCACGACTGATACCACGACTGATACCACGACTGATACCACGACTGATACCACGACTGATACCACGACTGATACCACGACTGATACCACGACCGAGCCAATTATTGCAGCTGCCCCAGCTATTGCAGCTGCCCCAGCTCCAGATACCGACGGCATTGATGCTACTATCACATTTACCGGTAATCAGCTGGCACTGTTCCCAGATAACAAATTGACTCTGAGTGATGCTAATAACACCACTCTGGTTGGCGCAACAGTAACAATTGCCAATCTGCTGAATCCCGGAAAAGAACTGCTTACTGTTGACAAGACTGATACTGATATAACGGTTAGCTTCAATGCCACCAATGGTATCCTTAAGTTAGAAGGGGTAGATACCATCCAAAATTACCAGCAAGTCCTCAACACCCTAGAGTATGAAAACACATCTGGTGTGACTGATGCCTCTGGTCGCATTATCCAGTTTGTGGTTGATGATGGTTTAGCTTTCAACAACGTCAGTGAGGTAGCTACTCTGATTACCATCCAAGATAATGACTCGACGGTGATTGGTACTTTCCAGGATGATACCTTGCTTGGGGGTAATGGCAACGATAGCCTAGAAGGTAGCTCAGGCGATGACTTACTCGACGGTGGAGCGGGTAATGATACCCTGGTTGGAGGAGATAACTCAGACACCTTGCACGGTGGTGACGGTAATGACCGCCTTTCTGGTGGGACTAATGAAGACTTACTGGATGGTGGAGCGGGTAATGATAACCTAAATGGTGGAGAAAACTCAGACACCTTGCGCGGTGGTGACGGTAGTGACCGCCTTTCTGGTGGTAACGGTGATGATATATTAGAAGGCGGATTAGGGGATGATAATTTATTTGGTAATGGTGGCATTGACACCTATGTATTGAACCCTGGTGAGGGAGAAGATACTGTGAATGATTTTCAAGATGGAATGGATTTATTCAAGTTAGGTGGAGGTCTGACCTTTACTGACCTGAAGATTGTTGGTAGTTTAGACAGTACTATTAGTATTGCTGACACTGGCGAAGTTTTAGCACAAGTGTTCAATGTATCTGCGACTCAGCTCACAGAGGCAGATTTTATTGTTTAGTTCTGGCCTTGAGAAGGATATAATCCTCTAATTCAAGAGCCGCACACCCACTTCCAGAGTGGGTGTGTTGGTCCTTGCTGACAAATCCGCTGTACTTGTTGCTCCAGACGTTTCTGTTCTAAGGGTGGTAATCCAAATAAAATATTGCGACTTTGCCAAACTAAGACGGCTAAGGTTGTGCCAATACAGATAGCCAGACCTATTGCAGGCACATGGTTGTAGATAATACTATACCGGAGTGCTGCCCAGGTAAAATGCGATCGCATCAGGGAAATTTCATAGTGCCAACCCCACAGGCTTAATGGAGCAACAGTTATCCAGAGGATGCCTACGAAAACCCACCTACCATAAACAGTTATTTGATGTAATCGTTTTACCCTGGCCTTAAAGATGGGGTCAAGGGTAATTTTTCTTCTTTGGCTACCTGGCTGCTCCATAATCAGAAAACTATTGAAAATTAGAACTAAACTTCATCAGAAAATTCTGCTTCAATCACTGAATTCCCCTCCTTTTCGGGATTAACCGGAACCTCTACTACAGACTGAGCTTTACCAGTGCGCTCTCTCCACCAAGCTAAGAGGGTACTGGCAATAAAAATACTGGAGTAAGACCCTGCTATAAAACCAATAATCAGTGCTAAGGCAAAGAATTTTAGGGTTTCTCCCCCGAACAGCAAGATTCCTAACAGGGGTAGCAAGGTAGTTAAGGTGGTATTGATGGAACGGGTTAAGGTTTGATTAACAGCATCCTCTACAATTTGATTGATATGTTGACCTGGCTTGAGTTTAATTACTTCTCGCACCCGGTCGTAAATCACCACAGTATCATTAACCGAAAAACCAATAATTGTCAATAGGGCAACCACAAACAAGGTATCGACTTCTACCCCTAGCACCAAACCTAGGATAGAGAAAAGACCAATGGCGATTAAGACATCGTGGAAGAGGGCAACGAAAGCGAATAGGCCATAGTCAAATTCGAATCGGAAGGTAAGGTAGACAAAGATGCCCACAAAGGCCATAAACAAAGCGATTAAGCCAGAAACAAACAGTTGTCTGCCCAAGGTCGGACCAACGGTGTCAATCTGAGTAGATTTGGGATTGAAAACACCAAGACGCTCGGTTAGGGCAGTTTGCAACTGGGTGCGTTGTTCAACATCTAATGTTTTAGTCCGAATTGTCAGGGCTTGTTTTTCCTCCCCTAGAATTTGGATACTGCTATTGCCAAGACCTTGTACTGTCATCACCTCCCG
Source organism: Moorena sp. SIO3I6 (assembly GCF_010672095.1). Taxonomy (NCBI): domain Bacteria; kingdom Bacillati; phylum Cyanobacteriota; class Cyanophyceae; order Coleofasciculales; family Coleofasciculaceae; genus Moorena; species Moorena sp. SIO3I6. The sequence continues at coordinate 42,970 of NZ_JAAHHU010000008.1, forward strand.
TACCATAGCCACATCAATGGGTTGGTCGCAGTTTCCAGGTTGAGTACAGTCTCTCTCTAGCTGTAGGCGGGTACCACCAACGAAATCCAGACCTAACCGTAAAGGGGCTCCTAGTTGGAGAAAAGAAATCACCATGGCAATGATACCGACGGTAATCAGGGAGGTTGAGATGCTCCACCAAAGCGATCGCGTTTTAATTACATTAAGTTTCATATTGACTTTTTTATTAGTAAATCCTGATATAGCAAAGGGAGTAGGGAGTAGGGAGTAGGGAGTAGGGAGTAGGGAACAAAATTATCACAATTAATTTAATTTAGGATTGCTATAACCTAGGAATTATGAATGATGAATTATGAAATGGGTTTGTTGATGGAAACTGATCATGGTCAACTAAACACTTTATCCACAACTCTATTCACCACTTTATCTACAACTAGGATGAAGGATGAAATAGGTTTTTTAGTTAAACCGGATCATGGTGAAATAAACGCTTTATCCAAACCCTTGAATTACACTTCCTACTTCCTAGTTTCTACTTCCTAGTTCCTACTTCCTAGTTGCTAATTTCTAAACTATTAGGTTGGTAAATTAGGGCAGAAGAGTTCTGGTTTCTGACGTACCCCTGGAAGTCCTAAAACTGTCACGAGCATCAGCGTGCGACTACAGGTAAGGGCGGTAAACATACTGATTCCTACCCCAATGCCTAGGGTGACAGCAAAGCCTTTGACTAGACCTGAGCCTAGCCAAAACAGTACTGCACAAGCGATTAATGTGGTCACAGTTGCATCTACAATACTAGAAAATGCTCGGTAAAACCCGGACTCCACTGAGCGATACAAGGTCTTACCAGCACGTAATTCTTCCCGTGTCCGCTCAAAAATCAGCACATTGGCATCAACTGCCATACCGATACTAAGGATAAAACCAGCAATTCCGGGTAGGGTTAAGGTAACATCTAGTAGGGCAAATGCTGCGATGGTAAGTAAAGCGTAGATACTCAGAGCAATATCAGCAATGATGCCAGGGAGTCGGTAATAGACCACCATAAAGATTAATACTAAAATCAGACCCACTACAGCAGCATAGATACTACGTTGAATACTATCTCGTCCTAAGGTTGCCCCTACGGTGCGATTCTCCACGATTTCCACTGGCAAGGGCAAGGAACCTCCCCGCAGCTGGGCAGCAAATTCATAGGCACTTTCGGCATCAAAGTTACCCGTAATCACTGCTGCACCACCACTGATGCCATTTTCAGCATATTGCGCTGCCACACTCGGAGCACTAATTAGTAAATTGTCGAGGAAAATACCAATGCTGCGTCCTGTACCGGCAATGTTCTTGGTCAGCTCAGCAAACTTTTGAGCTCCCTCACTATCAAATCGGATAGCTACTTCCCAAGCACTACCACTTTGAAGAGGTTGGGGACGAGCATCTTTGAGGTTTTTGCCAGTCAGACCAGTACTTTCAAATAGTTCAAGGATGGCTTGGTTACTACGATTGATAGCAGCTTGATTTTCTGCGATCGCATCTCCATCACCACTGTTGCGTAATACTTCTTGGTTGAATTGTTGTTCTTGTAGCACTTGCTGTTCAACCCGCAGCTGTGCTTCTGTACCAATCTTTTGATTGAGAAAATCCAGCTGTGCTGTTCCCCCTAGTACCCGTTCCGCTTGTTGCGGGTCATTGACACCAGGTAGCTGTACCAAAAGCTGGTCTTTGCCAACGGTTTGCACTACCGACTCAGAAACCCCTAGGGCATTGACTCGGCCTTCTATAACCGTTTTAACTGCGGCTAATTGCTCAGCCGTGATTTCCGTAATCTCTTCGGTAGTGTTAATCTGAATTGTAAGTTGAGCCCCTCCCTGCAAGTCCAGTCCTAACCGGATCGGAATTTGCACCAGTACTATGATTGCTGTAATTACAAGTACTAGGATTAAGGCTAATAGTGAACGCTGTTTTTGCATGACTACGACCCGCCGCAACAAATGCTATGATAATCTGTTTTGGCGAGTGTAGTAACTGAGAAAGTCTGAAGTCTGAAGTCTAAAGTCTAAAGTCTAAAGTCTAAAGTCTGAACTCTGAAGTCTGAAGGCTGGAGGTTTAAGTATTCCATCGATTGGTTACTTAGTATAGTTAGTCACCAATCGGGATCTTTTTAACCTCCAGCATCCAAAGATCAGCAACGCCCCCTGCATGGCTAATGCCTAAGCTTTATTTGCCAAGCTTTAAATTAAATCCGCAAAGCCATCATCTTTTTCACACCCTCGACAATCTGATCGGGTTGGACAATGGTGAGATTTTCCAGAGTCCCGTTGTAGGGAGTGGGAATATCTTGAGATGAAAGCCGAAGCACTGGTGCATCGAGTTCATCAAACCAGCGCTCGTTAATCGATGCTGTTAATTCTGCCCCAATGCCACCGGTTTTCATGCACTCTTCTACAATAATGACTCGGTGGGTTTTGGCCAGTGAAGCACCAATGGTTTCAAAGTCTAGAGGCTTGAGGGAAATCAGGTCAATTACCTCAGGATCATACCCCTCTTTTTCCAGCTGCTTAGCCGCTTGCATGGCGTGGTAACGCATCCGGGAGTAGGTGAGAATGGTAACATCTTTACCGGAGCGTACAACTTCAGCTTTATCAAGGGGTACCAAGTACTCCTGTTCTGGCAGATTTTCTTTGAGATTGTAGAGCAGGACGTGTTCAAAGAACAGTACTGGGTTATCATCTCGAATGGCAGATTTCAGCAACCCTTTCCCATTGTAGGGGGTGGAGCAAGCAACGATTTTGAGACCAGGAACTGCCTGAAAGTAGGCTTCTAGACGCTGGGAGTGTTCGGCTCCTAACTGACGTCCGACACCACCAGGACCTCTAACCACCATCGGGATTTTAAAATTACCACCAGAGGTATAACGCAGCATCCCAGCATTGTTGGAAATTTGGTTGAATGCCAGGAGTAAAAACCCCATATTCATGCCTTCGACAATTGGTCGTAAACCTGTCATTGCTGCACCCACAGCTAGACCAGTAAAGCTATTTTCGGCAATGGGGGTATCCAGAAGCCGCAAGTCACCGTATTTTTTACACAGATCTTTGGTAACTTTGTAGGAACCACCGTAGTGACCAACATCTTCACCGATTACAAATACTGTCTCATCCCGTGCCATTTCTTCGTCTATGGCTTCACGCAGAGCATTAAAGAATAGTGTTTCTGCCATTAATAATTCAATATAGGGGGCTACTGTGATCGTAGCATTGCCAGAGCCATCGGATAAGGCACAGGGAAGTTTACCAGAGGTAAGTCGGGCAGATGCAAGCCTTAATCAATAGTTTGTTGAAGCTAATTCACTCTATCGTCCCGTTTGCTAACATAATCTCTATTATGATAGGATGCTTATTTTAAAATTATGCTCAATTTGAGCATAACTCAAGGGATAGAATAGATTCAGCACTTCGGGGCATCCCTTACCATAACTGAAAGCGTCAGGGGTCTAGGGTGACTACGCTTCGGAAAACCGAACCACTGGCTATATACAATTTTAACCAAAATATCATCTATATATATAGTAGTTGAAATTCATTGAACGAGTTGACAGCATTCATCTTGAGGAGAATAAAGGACGCATGGGCAAGGTAGTCGGCATTGACCTGGGTACAACAAACTCCGTGGTGGCTGTCATCGAAGGCGGTAAGCCGGTGGTAATTGCTAATGCGGAAGGTATGCGCACAACTCCGTCAATGGTTGGCTTTAGTAAGGATGGGGAAAGGGTTGTAGGACAATTGGCACGCCGCCAAGCTGTGCTTAATCCCCAAAATACTTTCTATGGGGTGAAGCGGTATATTGGACGTAAGTATGCTGAACTGAATCCAGAGTCGAAGCGGGTTGCCTATACCATTCGTCGGGATGAAAATGGTAATGTGAGAATTAAGTGCCCCCGCTTGAAAAAAGACTTCGCCCCAGAGGAAATTTCTGCGATGATTCTGCGGAAGTTGGCGGATGAGGCCAGCCGCTACCTGGGAGAGGAGGTAACAGGGACAGTAATAACAGTCCCGGCTTACTTTAATGATTCTCAACGGCAAGCCACACGAGATGCTGGACGAATTGCTGGGTTAGAGGTTCTGCGGATTCTTAATGAACCAACAGCAGCGTCTTTGGCTTATGGCTTGGATCTTGAGGCAAGTCAAACAATCCTAGTATTTGATTTGGGTGGGGGTACCTTTGATGTCTCTATCCTAGAGGTGGGGGATGGGGTGTGTGAAGTCCTATCCACCAGTGGTGATACTCAACTGGGGGGCAATGATTTTGATCGAAAAATTGTTGACTGGTTGGCAGAGCAATTTTTGGAATCAGAAGGAATTGATCTGCGACGCGATCGCCAAGCCCTACAACGGCTGACTGAAGCTGCAGAAAAAGCCAAGATCGAGCTGTCTGGGGTGGGTGTAACTGATATTAATTTGCCCTTTATCACAGCTACAGAAGATGGTCCAAAACACCTAGAAACTAGGCTGAAGCGCTCCCAGTTTGAAGAGCTATGTGTGGATCTAGTTAGTCGTTTGCGCAGACCCCTAAAACGAGCTTTCAAAGATGCTGGCTTAACTCCTATGGAAATCGATGAAGTGATCTTGGTAGGAGGGGGAACCCGCACCCCGATGGTACAACAATTGGTGCGCAGCTTAATCGATCGGGCACCAAATCAAAACGTTAATCCTGATGAGGTAGTGGCAGTAGGAGCTGCAATTCAAGGAGGAATTCTCAACAGTGAAGTCAAAGATATCCTATTGCTGGATGTAACCCCGTTGTCCTTGGGTTTGGAAACTATTGGTGGGGTGATGAAAAAGTTAATCCCCCGTAACACGACTATCCCAGTCCGGCGGTCTGATATTTTTTCGACGTCCCAAAATAATCAGACTTTGGTGGAAATCCATGTGCTGCAAGGGGAACGGGATATGGCAACAGATAATAAGTCCTTGGGTCGGTTTAAGTTGACTGGTATTCCCCCAGCACCACGGGGAGTGCCCCAAATTCAGGTGGCTTTTGATATTGATGCCAATGGGATTTTGCAGGTATTGGCACTGGATAAAACTACTGGTCGAGAACAAAGCATTACCATTCAAGGGGCTTCTACCCTGAGTGAGGCGGAAGTCAACAAAATGATTCGTGAGGCAGAAGAATACGCCCAGGTTGACCGGGAACGAAGGGAACGAGTAGAAAAGCGCAATCGGGCAGAAAGTTTGGCTAATGAAGCGGAACGGCAACTGAGGGAGGTAGCCCTAGATTTTGGTAGACAGTTTGCTAGTGGTTATCGGCGTCAGATTGAAGGCTTAATTCAGGAGATGCGTCAATCCGTTGCCCAAAATGATGACCGGGCTATTGATCGGGCTCAAGGTGATCTACAAGATGCCCTCTATGAGCTCAAGCGAGAGGTACGGCTGCAATATGAGGAAGAAGAGGATGATGACTTCTTTGGCTCAATTCGTCGCACCTTTACCGGAGATAGTGACACAGACAGATATTCTCAACGGGATTACCGCCGGGGGGGGGACTCCTATGACTCCTATGGGGCTAGTTCATCGAGATCCAGTCGCGATCGCTATCGCAGAAATCCCCTTGAAAATGATTGGGATGAGGATGATGATTGGTTCTAAATTAGTCAATAGTTAGTTGTCAGTAGTCAGTAGCCACAACTAATTAGCAATTAGTGTTTAGGTAAAAGCAAACTGGGCTCTTCGCTTCAAAAAATACTGACAATTGACCATTAATCAAGAATAGATCAAAAAAGCGATGCAGCCCCTTAATACGGGGGTTTCCCCGATGAGGGAATGCATTAAGACACTGACAATGGACTAATGACCAATGACTAAGACCAATGACTATGCAAAACTATCGAGATTACTATGAAATGTTGGGTGTACCCACAGAGGCATCCAGCGAGGAAATTAAAAAGGCTTATCGGCGGTTAGCTCGACAGTATCACCCTGACCTGAATCCTGGAGATAAGACAGCAGAAGACAAGTTCAAGGATATTGGTGAGGCATATGAAGTTCTCTCTGACCCGAATAGGCGATCGCAGTACGACCAATTTAGTCGATATTGGCAGAAGAATTTTGGTAGAAAAGCGGCTAAAGCGGCTAGTTTGATTAAAAATGTAGGCTGGAACGGCAATGGTCGTGGTTCATACCAAGCAGAGGATTATGGCAATTACCGGGACTTTAACACCTTCGTTGATCAACTACTCGGACGCCGCTCTACTAGAAAGGCAACATCAACCCCACCTCCAGGGACTCGGGTAAGTTCCGACAGTGCGTTTCGACCAGGGAAAACTAAAACAGCCTACACGGTTAGTTCTCGTCTGAGACCTCAACCCAAATCCCAGCCTCAGCCTCAACCTTATCCCAAACCTCAACCTCAAGATATTGACGCTCGATTAACCCTACCTTTGGAAAAAGCCTATAAGGGGGGTCGAGAGCGAATTCGCCTAGAAGATGGACGGGGTTTAGAAATTGAGCTACCTGCTGGGATGGTAACCGGTGCCCTGGTGCGGCTCCAAGGTCAAGGTATTGATGGTGGATGTTTAAATTTAAAAATCACTGTGTCACCTCATCCCTTCTTTAAATTAGAGGAATTTGATGTGATTTGTGTAGTACCAGTAACACCTGCTGAAGCAGTATTAGGTGACTTAATAGAAGTTCCCACCTTGGATGGTATAGTGCAAATTAATGTTCCTAGTGGGGTGAGGTCAGGACAAAAATTGCGCTTGGCCAATAAGGGTTATCCCAATCAAGAAGGGGTGCGAGGGGATCAGGTAGTAGAAATTCAGATTGTTGTGCCCACCGAAGCCACTCAGGAGGTCAGAGAACTGTACGAAAAACTACGGCAGATTGATAATTTTAATCCTCGCCAGGATTTACCGGTCTAGGAAAAAGGCTGACATCCAAGCATCCACAAGTATGGTTAGAGTCGATGCCTAGATAGGGCTTGCTGAATAAGTCTGGGAAAAACAACCGATGAATTATTTAGTTATTTAAGCCTGAAGCAAAGATGAGTGTTTATTGTTGACAAGTCCCATGATTATTTAATAATAATTGATGCCATAAAAAGGCGTTATTTTGTTTGAAGCAAAAAAAAAACTGCGGTGGTGAAAATTAGCCTATAAGGTAGATTTTATAAGGGAAGCAGCCCTGTAACATCGTAGATAATCGGGCATTTTGTGGCGATAAAAACGAAGTAATTATTGAATGATTTCTGATCCAAAAGACATTGAAACCAACCAATTTTTACCATGCAATCCAATATGTCGTGGGTACACTTGCGATCGCTTAATTTTGATTAAGTCTACCAATAGCGTAAAATTCGATAGTGGTCAAACTCTAATCAGTTTTGCGCTTGCATAATTTTAATTAAAAATAGCGCTATAGTAATTTTCTAGAAGTAGCCAACTAAACAAGCCATAGGATCACTTAATTTTGATTAAGCCAATCGATAGGGTAAAATTCGATAGGGTAAAATTCGATAGTGGTAAAACCATCACCAGTTTTGCGATCGCGTAATTTTGATTAAGTCTATCAATAGCGTAAATCCGATAGTGCTCACCTAATTACAAGCCATGGGCTAGCATAATTTGGCTAAAATTAGCGCGAATCGTGTAAAATCCGATAGTGCTCACCTAATTACAAGCCATGGGCTCGCGCAGTTTAGATTAACTCTACCGATAGGATAAAATTCGATTACTGGAAAAATCCTCACAAGCATTGCGATCGCATAATTTTTAGTTAACTATAGCGCTATATTAAATTGATCTAATTTGCTTTCTGATCACAAATATGTAAAAAACACAACTTTTGCTTCCCCTATTCCCTACTCCCTACTCCCTACTCCCTACTCCCTACTCCCTACTCCCTACTCCCTACTCCCTACTCCCTACTCCCTACTCCCTACTCCCTACTCCCTACTCCCTACTCCCTACTCCCTACTCCCTACTCAACTATGTTACGGGTGCGATCGCTTGAGGCATTATCGACCACAATTACTTCATAATCGGCAAAATCCTGCTGTAGCAAGCTATCAATGGCTGCACCCAAATATTCTTCACGATTGTGGGTGCAGATTATGGCAGAAATTAGAGGCTCTGACATAGGGAACCTGATCAAGGAAGCTTCATTCTTAGTATTCCCTACTCAACCAGGATTGTTCAACCTTTTTTATTACCATGATTAACCCATATAGTGTTAATGGGTTATAAATCAGTTGCACAGAGACATTACACTGAAGTCAGTAGTTCACGCTTCTTTACAAAGATTCCCATACTTCGGTTTACTCTTTTTATAAGCATCTTTGAGAATTATTAATCCAATTTACCGAAACTCTTATTGGTTATGGCAGTTACTATCAAGCAGTTGAATCAATGGAAACAAGAGGAGCGCCAGATTGTGGTGCTGACTGCTGCGGATTATGCGATCGCTCAGCTGTTGGATGAAGCGGGAGTAGACATAATCATGGTCGGGGATTCTCTAGGAATGGTTACGCTGGGTTACTCGACAACGCTGCCAGTGACCCTTGAGGAAATGATTCACCATGCCAAAGCGGTCTGTCGGGGTGTTAAACGGGCATTAGTGGTTTGTGATTTGCCGTTTTTGAGTTATCAGGAAAGTCCTCAGCAGGCAATCCACTCTGCCGGTCGAGTTTTGAAGGAAACTGGGGCAGTGGCAGTGAAGTTGGAGGGAGGATACCCTGCCATGGCTGAAACTGTGGCCAGACTTACCGCTGTGGGAATTCCGGTGATGGGTCATGTAGGTTTAACACCGCAGTCTATTCATCTACTGGGTTTACGGCAACAAGGCAAAACAGCGGAAACTGGGGAGCGGATTTTGCAGGATGCGATCGCATTGGAGCAAGCTGGTGCCTTTGCTATCGTTTTAGAGCATATTCCCCCCGATTTGGCAAGGTCAATTACACAAAAATTAACTATTCCCACCATTGGCATTGGAGCTGGACCCAACTGTGATGGGCAGGTGTTAGTGACAGCGGATTTACTAGGGCTTTCCGAGCGCCAGCCACCCTTTGCTAAGTCTTATGTTAATTTGCGCGAGGTAATTACCCAAGCCGTGCAGGAGTTTAGTACAGAGGTTCGTTCTGGAAAATTTCCAAAAGACCCATAATCAAGATATCATTGAAGTAAAAGCTTCACGATGAAAATAGATAGAAGATTTTTTATTATTGGCTGGATTAGTGCGATCGCTTATGGATTTTTTTCCAAGCTTAATGCTCAACCCTATAATCCAGCAGCTAGAGGAAAAATTGTTATCAATCAAATAGGCTATTACCCAACTGGGCCTAAGTTGGCTTTCTTAATCAATGCCCCCAATTCGGAAAAGAAGCAGGTTGAACTGGTTGATTTAATCACTCACAAAACGGTTTTTGTGACCAACCTGGGAAATTCTGTAAGCGATAAAGCCAGTAATGATAAAATTAGAGTTATTGATTTTACTAAATTCGATAAATCAGGTAGCTATTACCTCAAATACGGCTATAGTCAGTCTTATCCGTTTGGCATTGGTAAGCAAATCTATAAGGATACCTTTACAAAGCTACTCCGGTCATACTATTTGCAACGGTGCGGTGTTGCTGTAAATGATTCAGTATCTGGAGTAAAACATCCCCCCTGCCATCTCAAAGATGGGATTATTGCCCACAACGATGAGTTTCATAAAGCTGGTGACTTCAAATCTGCCCAAGGTGGTTGGCATAATTCTGGGGATTTTGCTAAATATGTTGCGCCAATGACAGTCACCATCGGACGGTTGTTAAGCTTGTACGAGCAATATCCTAAATTATTTAGGGACAACCAATTAACTATACCAGAAAGCGGCAATGGTAGACCTGACCTACTCGATGAGGTCAAAGTAGGATTAGATTGGCTGCTGAAGATGCAGCGGCAGGATGGTGCTGTCTACCGCAAGTTGTCAGGAAAGAATTGGCCAGGGGAAATTCTACCCAATCAAGATACTCAGCCACGGTACACTTTTGGTATCTCTACACCTGAAACTGGCAAGTTTGCAGCAGTAATGGCAATGGCTGCTAGAGTTTATACTCCCTTTGACAAGCAACTGGCTCAAACCTACTTACAAGCGGCACAGAAAGCCTGGGGGTTTCTCCGAAAACAGCGGTCTATGAAGGTGGATTGGCAAGAAGGAGATGACACCGGTTCAGGTAAGTATCTTTTTGGAGAGTGGGATCAGCAAGAATCCTTAAAAACCGATCAAGATGACCGCTTCTGGGCAGCCGTAGAACTGTATATTACTACAGGGAAGACTAGCTACGAGAAATACTTAGCTAAAACTATCACCGCCTTCGACTATGGTGAGTTTGGTTGGAAAGATCCCTCTCCTCTAGCAATGGTTAACTATTTGGTGCAGAAACAAAGGAAGGGGTCAGACAAACTGAAATTAGAAATCACAGCTAGGCTGATGAGAAGGGCGGATAGTCTGATGGAAAAGATTAACCGTAGTGGCTACCGTTTAGCTATTGATAAATTCCATTGGGCATCTAATCACAAGGTAGCTGAAGAAGGAATTACTCTACTCTATGCCTACCGCATCACTGGGAATCGAGGCTACTATAAGGCAGCTGTTGAGCAGTTAGATTATTTGCTGGGGCGGAATCATTTTAATCTTTGCTTTATTACCGGTGTTGGTAGCAACTCCGTGCGTAATGTTCATCACCGGATTTCCCGAGCTAAAAAAATTGTCATCCCTGGTCTGATGGTAGGGGGTCCTAATACTGATGCCCAGGATGGGATTGCGCCTAAAGGGTTGGGAATGTTGAGTTATGTGGATGATGAGCGGTCTTGGGCTACTAATGAATATGCTATTGATAACAATGCTTCGGTGATTGCCTTGATGGGCATGGTGATGGCACAGACTTAATCATTGATAACATGATGTTCCTGGCCAGTCTAAAAGCAGCCAGGAACTCTGGTTAAATCAAAAGATTATTTAGCGGCTTCCTCGCGTTCCTTCACTTCTTTAATCACCTCTTCTGCCACATTATTTGGGCAAGGGGCGTAGTGGGAGAACTCCATTGAGAACTGACCACGACCGGATGTCATAGTACGCAGGTCACCAATATAGCCAAACATCTCACTCAAAGGCGCATCTGCCTTAATGCGAGCACCAGTAAGAGTTTTCTCCTGAGACTTAATCATCCCACGGCGGCGATTGAGGTCACCAATTACATCCCCCATGTAATCTTCTGGTGTGAATACATCCACTTTCATAATTGGCTCTAACAATTGAGGTGAAGCCTTGCCAAAGGATTGCCGATAAGCAGCCCTGGCCGCAATTTCAAAGGCTATAGCCGATGAGTCTACGGGGTGGTAAGCACCATCAGTCAAGGTAACCTTGAAGTCCACACAAGGGAATCCAGCCAACAGACCCTTTTGAATACTGCTTTCAAAGCCCTTTTGCACAGCAGGCCAAAATTCTCTGGGGACATTACCACCAGTGACCTTGGACTCAAACTGGAAGCCAGTACCGGTTTCACCAGGTTCAATAACGTAATCGATTTTACCATATTGACCAGAACCACCAGACTGCTTCTTGTGGGTATAGCTGTCTTCGATGCGCTTAGTAATGGATTCACGGTATGCCACCTGGGGCTTACCTACCTCCACCTCAACGCCATGAGTCCGTTTCAGGATATCAACCTTAATGTCTAGGTGCAGCTCACCCATGCCCTTAATGATCGTTTCCCCACTTTCCTGGTCAGTTTCAACGTGGAAAGATGGGTCTTCCTGAACCATCTTGCTTAGGGCAATGCCCATTTTCTCAGACGAACCTTTTTTCTTAGGTGCGATCGCAATGGAAATCACGGGGTCTGGGAAGACCATCGGCTCAAGAGTAGCAGGATTTTTCGGGTCACAGAGGGTATGCCCAGTCTGGACATTTTTCATCCCAACGATGGCAACAATATCACCTGCCTGGGCAGAGTTAATTTCTTCCCTGGAATCCGCATGCATTTCTACCAAACGACCAATACGCTCAGTTTTACCGGTGAAGGTATTAAGTACTGTGTCACCCTTGGATAAGGTTCCTGAGTAGATACGGGTAAAGGTCAGAGCACCAAAGCGGTCATCCATGATCTTAAATGCCAAAGCACGCAAAGGTTTTTCTGGGTCAACATAGGCAAGTGTACCGGTTTCGTTACCTTCTAAATCGATTTCTGGCTGGGGTTTGACTTCAGTGGGATTCGGCAGGTAGTCAACTACAGCATCAAGTACCAACTGCACTCCCTTATTCTTGAAGGATGAACCGCAGTAGGTAGGGAAGAAAGCCAGCTCACGAGTTCCCTTGCGAATGCAACGCTTAAGGCTTTCGATATCTGGTTCTTCCCCTTCTAGATACTGTTCCATCACTTCGTCATCCTGCTCCACAGCCATTTCAATTAACTGCTCGCGGTAGGTTTCCACATCATCAACCATGTCGGCGGGAACATCTTGAATCTCATAGTTCATGGGATCCCCAGACTCATCCCATACCCATGCCTTACGGGTTAGCAAATCCACTAAACCCACAAAATCGTTCTCAGTTCCGATCGGCAGTACCATTACCAGAGGCTTAGCACCAAGGACATCTTCTACCTGCTTAACCACTCGGTAGAAATCAGCCCCGAGACGGTCAAGTTTGTTTACGTAGATAATCCGAGCAACTTTTGAATCATTGGCGTAGCGCCAGTTAGTTTCTGACTGGGGTTCTACACCACCTGAGCCACAGAAAACACCAACGCCACCGTCAAGAACCTTCAGAGAACGATAAACCTCAATGGTAAAGTCTACGTGACCTGGAGTATCAATAATGTTGAGTTGGTGGTCTTTCCAGAAACAACTGGTGGCGGCAGACTGAATAGTAATACCGCGCTCTTGTTCCTGTTCCATAAAGTCCGTTGTAGCTGCACCTTCGTGAACCTCACCAATTTTGTGGATTTTCCCGGTAAGTTTTAGTATCCTCTCTGTTGTAGTTGTCTTGCCTGCGTCCACGTGAGCAAAGATACCGATATTTCGATAAGCAGTGAGGTCTTTCATAGTTACTCCTTATATTTACTCCTTAATAAAATTTAAACAAAATCTATGCATATTAACAATATGCCCAGCAGCGGTGTGATGGTTGTCGTGATCAACAAGCAAGAGGAAATATCAATCAGAGAATAACCAGCCCTCCCAATCATTGCCTGTTCAAAAAAATTAATCACGGAACGACGGTTATATTGCTCTATCGGTGATTCAGCAGCTGCTTTGAGGTTAGGGCTATGAATTATCCCCAGTCAAGCCAGAGAGCTTGGGCAAATGCGATCGCTATTTTTGGGACTACTTGAATAGTCTGCTTGTGTCACCTAATAGCCCTTATCCGTAAGAAAAAAACTCAATTTGAGGTACCAATGGGTCTTGAACAACACCCACACCAACAAACCCCCACCGTTCCAGCAAATTCTTCAACTGACTCCCAGAAACCGACTCTACAGAAAATTGGTCAGCTAAATCAGCACCGTGGGTATTGATATAACTCAGGGCATCAAAGTGTTCGCGAAACATCAACAGATATCCAGCGCCAGCCTCTGGGCTACCAGCTTTGGGTTGGGCAACCAGATAACGACCGTTCCTTCTAGAAAGAATCAGATAATGAATTTGGGTAAACATCTTGAAAATAGGTAAGCATTCAGCTATCAGCAGTCAGCAGTCAGCTAATCAACGGAAGGTATAAAATCAGCTTACTGAGTGGTACTGCTGCTTGAAAATCCCTGCTCATTTTACTCATCCGACCCAGTGCAGTGAAAGTGTCTGCTAGCACATCAATTAGCGTGCGGGTAGCGCATTAGCTGATAGCTGATCGCTGATCGCTGACGGCTGAATACTTACGAAAATAGTGCTGAGGCACGTCCGCGAGTTAGCAAGGCAGCTATGCTGAAGGCATAAGGCAGGAGGTATTAGGGACAATAGTTTCAGTTTTTTTTCCTGATTTAATCAAAGGTCTTATTCTATTTTGGTTGTAAACAAAAATTGACCTAAAAAGGTAACTTCGGACAAGGAAACACAGAGTTACCACTTAATCCTTGAGACTTCATTATCCATTGTCTATTTCAAATCTTCCAGACGAATGCGAGGATCAACCACTTTCAGGAGCAAGTCTGCTAACAAATTACCCAAAATCAGCATTGTAGCCCCCATCATCAAGCTTCCCATTACCAGATAGAGGTCTTGAGCAGTTACCGCCTGTAAAATCAAACGACCTAAACCTGGCCAGTTGAAGAAAATTTCAGCAATAAATGAGCCACTGAGTAGAGAAGCAAACTCAAAGCCAAGGATGGTAATCAGAGGATTGATAGCATTGCGCAAGGCATGGACATAGATAACTCGATTTTCTGGGAGTCCCTTAGCACGAGCGGTCTGAATATAGTCTTGCCGTAGCACATCCAGCAATTCACCCCTAGTAATTCGCTGTAGACCTGCAAAACTAGTAATGGATAGAGCAATAGTTGGCAAAATCATATGCCAGCCAATATCCAAAACCTTTCCAATGGCTGATAAATCATCATGATTGATACTGGTCATACTACCGACAGGAAATAAGGGGGAAAGATTCTGGGCGAGTATGAGCAGCAACAGAGCAGTGATTAGGCTAGGGAAACCCTGACCTGTGTAGCTAATGACTTGTAGGAATCGGTCAGTGGTTCGATTCTGATTGACAGCAGCCAGGATACCGAGAGGAATTGCGATCGCCCAAGTAATAAAGATTGAGGCTATTGCTAAGAGTAAGGTGGCTGGTATCCGCTCCAATAACAGAGATGACACAGGACGGAAGTAAGCGAAACTGGTACCAAAGTCAAATTTGGTCACAACTCGTACTAGCCAACGCCAATACTGAACAATCGCTGGCTGATCTAAACCAAATTGCTCCTTGAGTTCCTCGATTCGTTCTGGGGAAATTTTGGGATTTTGCCTGAGGGTATCCAGAAAATCTCCTGGTGCAATCTGAATAATGGCAAAACTTAGAGCAGATGCCAACAGCAAGGTCAAAAGACCCTGCAACAGTCGCTTGACCACGTATAGAAAGGTCTCACTCGTGACCAGAAGTTTTAGTCTATGCCAAGCCCCATCAAACCGATTGATAATGCTAGAATCTCTAGTAGAAGAAGTCATATAATAGTCGTTAGTTGTTAGTCATTCGTCATTGCTTTAAAGTCCTTTAATTCTTAATTCTTAATTCTTAATTCTTAATTCTTAATTCTTAATTCTTATAAACTTATCTTTTGAGCAATGACTAATAAGTAATGGTTAAGTATAATGGTTAACTAATAGTCAACCAGGGTGATCAGGGGTACATCAGGCAGTTGCTGACGTCCACCTAAATCCCGTAATTCGATGATAAAGCCAAGACCTACCACTTGACCGCCTGCTTGTTCTACCAGGTTGACTGTAGCTGCTGCTGTTCCTCCAGTAGCAATTAAATCATCAATAATCACAACCTGGGAGTTAGGTGTGAAAGCATCTTGATGGACTTCCAACTTGTCTGTGCCGTATTCTAGGTCATACTCAGCCGAGTATACCGGTGCTGGTAGCTTACCCGGTTTGCGCACTGGGACAAACCCAGCCCCGAGTTGGTAAGCTATAGGTGGTCCAAATATAAAACCACGAGACTCCATACCCACGACATAATCAGCCCTTACTCCTGCTTCCTGAAATTTTTGAGCTAAGGTATCGATAGTGTAGCGCAGTCCTTCTGGATTTCTCAGGAGGGTAGTGATATCCCGAAATACAATCCCTGGTTTGGGAAAGTCAGGGATATCGCGAATCAGAGATTTTAAATCCATCGGTAGGTGAAGTTAGTTATCAATCGGGTTTGAATCAAACTATAGCTTGCCATTCCCTTTCTGTAAAAGCGTACACTAGAAAGCTGAACCTTGTGTGATTCCTTGGAACAAATCTATTCAAAAGGTTTTCGCTGTAGGATAAGCGCTATTAGAGTGAATCTTTCGACGGACCGTAATGCTGACCAATAGTCCTGCTTCCCAGTCAAAGCCAATAATTTTAGATAGCCTACCTGATTTCAGGATTCCAGCTCAGGGCTGTCCACCACGAACTCGGTTGCATATTGACCTAATTTTACTAGCCATTGAAGCTCTGGAACTGGGAGGTTCTGAGGCGATGCTATTGGCGGCTAGAGAGCTGGAACTTCAGGACATTATTAAAAATCGTGTTGTCCTGTGGCGTATGCGCTCTACCAATCCCTGGCGGCGCTCTTACACACGACGTCCTTTAACTCCAGAAGAAGCTAAGGCTCTAGTGGTGATTGCTAGTCATATGGCACGCCGAATGACTGTTCTGATTAGGCAGTTGTTGACCGCTTATCAACAACTGCTGGAAAAGCAGGTGCCTCTAGAACAACATTTTCGCCTATATAAGTATTTGGAAAGGTTCCAGGCTCATTTTCGCAGCCGGATGAACCCCCGTCGCTCTAAAGTTGCTGCCTATAACTCTCAAGAAAAGTTGAATGAACTGGCAATTTCTCTATTGAGTCAGCTTCTGTTCTGTACAGGCACTTCTGGAAGACAAAGATTATGGACTAGTTTGTTTGATGGGGAATTGTCTTGAATGTTGCCGTTGCTGATTATCGCCATGCCATCAAGTATAGCCAGATTAATTAACCATTACCAATTATCCATTACCCTCAATGCTATTCTAAGAGGTTGAACAAAAATGAGCGACCCATTCCCCCACTTCCTTCAGGTGGGGGTTAGGAGCGCAAAAATATGATATAATGACATCATCTTGAGCGGTACGGCGAAGGACAGACGAGATTCTGAGCAACCCTGAGGCACGACCTCTCTACGATTGGGAAAATTAACCTATAAATCCTTTGTAGTCGGTTCATAAACGTCAGACTCTCAGGTAAAAGCTTCATTGAATAAGCCCCATAGCGGAAACGACTTGGGGGAACAGTCCAGCAAAAGTCCTGGATGTTCGGCGAGGATGCCGCCTGTCGCGAGGGATAAACCCTTGTAATCAAGACGGATACCCACACCACGAGAACGCAGGTGGGGGAAGCATTCATAGGGATTTTTCAGCAGGAACAGCCGATGACAATTCGACGCCAGTACAGTCTTCCCAACTGTACCCTAATCCTGGAGGGTTGGAGTAATAGTACCAAAGGGGATGGGTTACAGCCAGATGCCCGACCATTGCTGACAACTCTAACTAATGCGGAATGCCATTTAGGGGCTATGAACCAACCCCTAAGTGGTGGCCGGGATTTTTTTGAGGACTTGGTACATAGTGTAAGCCGCTATGCTCAGGAATTTTTGTCTAAAGTGCCTCACCCCCAACCCCATGCTGAGAAACCAGCTAAGGTGCATCTGCAGAAAGTCGAGGACAAGAAATTGCATCGACTGACACTGCTAGATACTCCTGAGTCAGGATCAATGACTAACTCAGGCAAACCTCTCCATGTAGATTTGAACACAGTGCAGTTGTTTGACTTGGTGGAGGCGATTGACCAGTTTTTGGCTGATGGACGAACCCTACCAGATATTAGTGTTTCGTTACAGCCTGTTTCTAAGCACTATCGCCAAGCTGAAAAACCAGTAACCGAGCGTACTGCCCCCGCTGCACTGGGAATGGCAAGTTTGGCTCTAGCTGCGATCGCATTTTTCTTTGTACCGATTCCAGAAGTACGGGAACCCGAACCTTCCCTAACACGGGAAAATGCCAATGAAACCACTACCCCAACTGGGGAGAGTGACCCTCAGGCAACACCAACACCAACACCAAAGGGAACACCACTCTCGATTGAGGAGCTAGAAAAAGTCCTGACAACTGCACCAGAAATTACTGATCCCACAGAGTTGCGCTATATACAAAGAAGCTTGCAAAAGCGAATTTTTCGAGCTTGGGGGAACCGGAAACAGTTTGCTGGGAATTTAAAATACCAGGTTAGTGTTGGCAGAGATGGCGCGATTTTAGGCTACAAACCTGTTAATGGCACACCCTTGGATGGGTCAGAGCAAACCCCCCTGCCTGAGTTGCTATACACCAAAACTTCAGACAATATTGCTACCCAAGAACCTATTGCTCAGTTCCAGGTGTTATTTAAACAAGGGGAAGACGAAGGGATACTGGAAATCAGTCCTTGGGATGGTTATCTTGGTAAGATTACCCTAGGTCCAGAAATCACTGACATCGCTGTCATTAATGATTTGAAAGACAAAGTGTCTCAGACAATTCGTGACAGTTGGAATAAAACCTCTAGCTATCCTCAAGATTTAACTTATCGGGTAGGTGTGACTGAAGAGGCTATCATTGCTGATTATGAAGCAATTGATAAAGAGTCTTGGGATTACTCCCAAGAAACTCCTCTAGAACGCCTAATCAAGCCAGCAGCAGCTGGAATTGGTGGCGAAGGGACTGGGTTAGTACCCCAGAAGCCCCTTGGTCATTTCCGAGTAGTGTTTAAGACTAATGGTGAGTTAGATGTTAGTCCCTACAGGAGCAACGAATAATTTACTGTGGAAAATGGAATTTTGGCTGATACCCAGTTGCGTTCTTGGTTGACCGTTAACCATTGCTTGTTTCGAGTCAACACTTAACACTCAACACAACTGTTTAAAATTAAAATCCCCCCTGCTCCAGGGGGGATTTTTAACGAAACATACTGCTGACAGAAGAGTCTTCATGAATACGCCAGATGGTTTCACCCAATAAGTTAGCCACTGAAAGCACTGTCAGCTGTGGAAACCGTTTGGCGTCCGGTAGTGGAATA
>NZ_JAAHHU010000080.1:0-31075 GCF_010672095.1 Moorena sp. SIO3I6
GGTAAAGTTCTTTCCTGAGCCATTAATTTGTCCTATACTTGTCCCAACACTATACTGGCATTTAGCCAAACTACTTGTTTAGCCAATTTAAGCAAAGCTATTATAAAGTTTCACTCAAGCCTACAGGGTTTATCTTCCAGAATTTATCTTCTAGGTCAAGCCTAGAGGTAATAGTTAGGTCAAGTTGACTTGAATTAAAATCACACTACTCCTTGACAACCAAATACTGTTTACTTTAATTAAAGTTAATTAAAGAAGATGATCCACCCTAGTTGCTAGAATTAATAGTGTTTAGGGACTCGACAAAACCGGTTAGCTGCGATACTGTGTCTTTTAAAGTGACAGATAAATAGCTATAGCCAGTTTAGGGAGTACGATATGGGCTATCATCAACTCATTCAGTTGCTCGAAAAGCTGGGGAAGTGAACCGTGCGCATTCCGCTCGATTACTACCGCATATTAGGATTGCCGATTCAGGCTACAGCCCAACAGCTCAGCCAAGCCTATCGTGATCGTACCTTACAACTACCGCGCCGAGAATATTCGGAAGCAGCAATAGCCTCTCGTAAAACACTCCTTGAAAAAGCCTACGGGGTTTTGAGTGACCCGGAAACAAGAGAGGAGTACGATGCTGGCTTGATTGCCAAAGCTTATCAACTCCAAGAGCAACACCCATCAGTGGCGGGTGCTCCTGGTACTAATCAAACAGTAACAGGTGAAACCGTCGAAGCTCACACTCCTACGATTGAAATTGATAACGACCAATTACTCGGAAGCTTACTGATTCTTCAAGAACTTGGGGAATACGAACTGGTTCTAAAACTGGCGCAACCGTTACTGGAAAAAGGTGACAGCGTTGGATTAAGTCAGGGGAAATTGGGGGATCCCCAACTTGTTCAACCCGACGTGGTTTTGACCTTAGCTATTGCCTGCTTAGAGCTAGGTCGAGAGCAATGGCAGCAAGCGGAGTATGAAAACGCAGCTATGTCCCTAGAAACTGGACAACAATTACTTCTACAAGAAGGCTTATTTCCGAGTGTTCGAGGGGAAATCCAGGCAGACCTCTATAAACTTCGCCCTTATCGGATTTTAGAATTATTAGCCCTGCCAGAAGAAAAAGCCATTGAGCGGCGCAAAGGCTTGCGGTTGCTCCAAGAAATGTTACAGGAGCGTCGAGGTATCGATGGCACTGGTAATGACCAATCTGGTTTAGGGATTGATGACTTTCTCCGCTTTATCCAACAGTTGCGAGGCTATCTTACCTCCAACCAACAGCAAACCTTATTTGAAGCTGAAGCACGACGCCCTTCAGCAGTTGCTACATACCTAGCTGTTTACGCCTTACTAGCAAGGGGATTTGCTCACAGAGAACCAGCTTTGATTGCTCGTGCCAAGAAAATGCTGATGCGTTTGGGTAAGCGGCAGGATGTTCACCTAGAACAAGGGGTGTGTGCTCTGCTTCTCGGCCAAACGGAAGAAGCCAGTCGTGCCTTGGAACTGAGCCAGGAATACGAACCTCTAGCTTTCATTCGGGAACATTCTCAAAATTCCCCAGACTTATTGCCAGGATTATGCCTCTACGGAGAGCGTTGGCTACAAGAATCTGTATTTCCCCACTTCCGGGATTTGGCGAATCAAAAGGTCTCTTTGAAGGAATACTTTGCTGATGATCAAGTACAAGCCTATCTAGAAAATTTACCAGATTCATCTGAGGAAACTAGCAATCAGTGGACGGTTGTACCTTCCCAAACAACCAGCTATGCAACGGTAGGCTCTTCTAAAAGCATCCTGGGGCAAGAGAGATTCAGCAATGGCCAAGGCTCACAGACAACGGCAGAACCAGTAACGGTGGGGTCAAGGTGGCCAAGTGGGGCGTTGGCAAACGGTGTTAGTCAAAGCAGGGTCAATAGCGATCGCTTCACCACTAATGGGGTATCAACTTTGCCTACAGCTCAAGGGATGTCCCACTCATCAAATGGCTCAGAAGCACAAACTCATCAGGACTTAGAGTCAAAAACCACAGGCTTGCGGAGTCATGGGCGGCGTCGTAGGCGTCAATCCTTAGGTAGTTTTATGGGTGGGGGCAAGTCAGGCAAAACCCTCGATAGTCAAAATTCAACTGCCTCAGGTGGTTGGTCTAGAGGCGGTTCTTTGGTCAAAGACTCCTCAAGTCAGCGGAGCAGTCTGAATCATTCATCCCCTGATCCTATGGAACCTTCACCAGAGCGATTCAAACCAGGGACTAAACTAAGACGTCTGATTTTCCTGAGTCTTTTAGGTTTGCTAGGACTGGGCATCCTGCTGATTTTGCT
Source organism: Moorena sp. SIO3I6 (assembly GCF_010672095.1). Taxonomy (NCBI): domain Bacteria; kingdom Bacillati; phylum Cyanobacteriota; class Cyanophyceae; order Coleofasciculales; family Coleofasciculaceae; genus Moorena; species Moorena sp. SIO3I6. The sequence continues at coordinate 2,313 of NZ_JAAHHU010000080.1, forward strand.
CAATAAAGCTCTTAAAAGTTTGTCAACACCACCCTTAGAGGGAGAACAAGCTTTTGTGCAGCTTGACCAACCTCCAGTCCCGATTCCTCCGAGCGGCAGTGAGCTGATCGCTCCAAGTGGTCCTCTAAATCAAGAAACGGCTCAGCAAGTCATCGAAACCTGGCTAAACACTAAGAAACTTGCCTTTGGAGAAAAACATGACGTAGGGCAACTTAATAAAATATTAGCTGAGCCAGCTCTGTCTGTCTGGCGAAAAAGTGCTAAAGCGGCTAAAAACAATAACTCTTACCGGTTCTACAAGCACAGCGTCAAAATTAACTCAGTTGAGACTAACACATCGAATCCTAATCAAGCTGTGATAGATGCTGCGGTCAAGGAGGAAGCAAAGGTATATCAAGATGGTATTCTGAGTCCGGCAGCTTCGAGTAATGACAACTTAAGAGTCAAGTATGAGTTAGTACGCCAAGGGGGTCAGTGGTTAATTAAAGGTTGGATGGTAAGATAACTAAAAACATATCTGACCAGTTAATTCCTGTCGAAAAGAAAAGGGAAAACTAATGATTATTCCTGTCGATGATTGATGATGCGATTAGCTTTGGCTTGCCACTTTTCGCTCACCGCTGAGGAAAGTAGTCATATAGTGTTGCTTATCATCAATCCTGAGAGATAAATGATTAATAAGGAATTTCAATGATAAGTAGATCAGAGTTTTATCCTTCTTGGCTACAGATCATTTATGGTAGCTAAGTTGATAATATTGATGACTGAGTCCTTAGGTGCGCTTGACCTATTAAGAATTAAATTCGCGCTTTGGTGCGCGCCTCCTAGGCCGGGTTCCCCGGCCTAGGGTCGCGCCTTTCGGCAAAGCCGACGCGGGGCGCGTTCGGGTCGCACCTGAGGAGTGATGTGATAATTTCATGACATTTTGAGTCCATATTTTCTGGTAAATGCGTGAATTTACCGAAAATCGCCTGATTTACCCCTTGACCTGACCAAAAAATTCCTTGTTATATATAGTTGATCAGAGGATCCCATAAAAATGTTGGTTTGTTAGTATTTAACCAAATTATCGATGGCTGACTTTACCAGATTTTAGGTATAAAAAATAACTGAAGTTTCGAATAAGCAGTAGACGGGTAATTTCCCTCAAGGCGCGCGCCTCCTAGGCCGCGAGCAATCCCTCGCGGCCACGGGTCGCGCCTTTAAAATCTGGGAATCAAGAAGGATAAAAACTTTAGTCAGGTCTGACCTAATGGTAAGTTTCATAGCAACCAAAACTTTTTTTAATTAGGTGCGCTTTCCGTAATGGCGTTCGCGTAGCGTGACCTACGGTCAAGGGATTGCTCGCCATCACGGGTCGCACCTCAAGATTGACATCAGTAATCTATCAGGCAACCTAACAACGTATAGAACATAAATCATGGCAAAAGAAGGAACTCCCCTAGAAGAAATGACTCTACGGCAATTACGTAGAGTCGCGAGTGAATATGGTATATCTCGATACAGTAGAATGCGGAAAGCACGCTTATTGGCGGAAATTCAAGCAATAGAACGTCACAAAAGGTCTACCACTCCATCGCCGATAATTGAGGCACAACCGAATGTGGAATCAACCAAGTTTGAATTAGCTCAAGAAGAGCCGACTAGTGATACTCTAGTTTCTGTTGATGAGGGATTAGCAGAGCTACCAGAAGGTTATGGTGAAAGCCGGATTGTCCTAATGCCTCGTGATCCACATTGGTCTTATGCCTATTGGGATATTCCCTATGAACATAAACAAGAACTGCGCTCTCATGGAGGTCAACAACTCGCTCTAAGGCTCTATGATGTTACCGCAATCAAACTGGATTATCAAAGTCCCCATAGTATCCAAGAATATCCCTGTGATGAGCTAGCGCGAGAATGGTATCTACCCATGCCAGTTAGCGATCGCGACTATGTAGTTGAAATTGGTTATCGCTGTGAAGATGGTCAATGGCTAGTTCTTGCCCGTTCAGCACCTATCCATGTTCCCCCTGCCTATCCCTCTAAATGGATGGAAGACCAATTCGTCACGGTCAACTGGGATGATAATCTACAGGGTAAGACTGTCCTAAAACTTGTGCCGCCTAGCCAGACAGCTAATGGGAGTAGCTCGGAAATTCGTGATCGACCTATCTATGGGGAAATCTTTGGCATGACTCAATCTGTGGAAGCTGAGGGAGTAGCTGGTTCTCTTTATAGTTCTATGCAGCAACTACCAAGGTCAGTAATAAGTTCCAATGCTTTCCCTTCGGGTATTGGTAAGTGGGTTTCTCCAAATATGTCGGGAGCTGGTTTCAATGCTTCTGCTCCCCCCGCTCGTTCTCCGGAATTGTCCTTAGTCGTAGATGCTGAGCTAATTATCCATGGTACCACTGATCCTCGTGCTTCCCTTACTATTGATGGACGTCCGATTAAGATTAACCCAGACGGTACCTTCAGCTTCCAGATGTCTTTCCAGGATGGTGTGATTGACTACCCAATCATGGCAGTGTCAGTGGATGGCAAGGAAACTCGCTCAATCCATATGAAGTTAATCCGCGAGAAGCCATCATGCCATACTGATATCGTGTTCAGTTGAAGAAAATTTGTGAGTGCAGTCCCCACCCATAATTTACACCTATACTTTATAAGTTGGGTGGGGTCAGCCAAACCAGCTTTTACCGAAGCGAAGCGTCAGCTTCTATGGTACGATACCATTAGCAGTTCAACGACTCAGGGTTGATGAGGTTAGTAGACAGTAGGCAAAAGTATCACAAAGCTTGCCAAAACCTCAAGTAATTTGCTATACTTTAACTATGAAATTAGTGCCATGACCTTGTCTCACAATTAAATAAATTTCCCGAAAACCAAGGGTTTTGTAGTGACATTGGATCTGGTTGACGCACTTTTATGATGGCGCACGAGGAATATTTCTTCGTGAAGCGCGGAGATACCCCCTGGCTGAGCAATCAGCTTGCATTGGCGGGCTAAAGTTTCTCTTGGTAGACTTTGGTAGCTAAAAAGTATCGGTTCTGAATCTCCTTTTATTTATGGGTTCGATAAAGTCAAACATAAATATGCTATAATATCAAAGTTTTATAGTTACCAGGATCAGTTGTAGCTTTTGATACCAATAATCTAATAGTTAGTATAGCTAGATACTAACTATTTGTATATAGTTCAAGAAGCAGCATTGGCCTATAATAACCTGAGAATTCACACTTCATACTTCTAAGGAGTTCCCCCGACACTAGCCGGGGGATTTTTTTGCCAAGAGTCAATAGGTGCGCTTGACCCATTAAGAATTAAATTCGCCACGGGTCGCACCTGAGGGAGTGACAAGCAGGATAAAAACTAGACCGGGTGTGGGTTGTGGACTGAAAGGATTTGGGGAAAATAGGAGTCAGTTCCCTGGTTCTAGTCACGCCAAGAATTTGACAAAACTTGCCTTTACCCATCCCTCTTAAGCCGCGAAGCTCAAACTAGTTAGGTGTGCTTTCCGCATCTAATTATTAAATTCGCCACGGGTCGCACCTCAAGTGTGATTAATTGGTTATGATCGCAAGTGGTTTGAAGAGAATAACAACTCATCTCAAGTCTGCTTGATACCAAGTTGCGGTCAAACGTACAACTTTCTCTTCCGCCAATTTCCCCATCTCCCCATCTCCCTATCTCCCTATCTCCCTATCTCCCCATCTCCCTATCTCCCTATCTCCCTATCTCCCTATCTCCCTATCTCCCTATCTCCCTATCCAACCAATCTACTATCTTTGAATGCAACTCGGTATGAATACCCACGGGCTAGACTGACACCGGAAAACCCACCACACGGTCAGACAAGGTAGAGATTTTGATTATGGGTAATTAAACGAATTTGATATAAGCTATAACTGCGAGAGACGATGGTGATAGTTTTTTGTAATTTTTGAACTAATCAGGGTTAGGCTTTTTAGTGGCGTTTACGTTTGGACAATTCGTTGTCACCCAAAATCCCTAGATATCCGGCTCTTCCGTTTTGAGTATGCTAAATTATCACAAACCCAATCTAAACTGTTGATACAATAAGGAGGTTGTGGGTTTAGCTAAAATTTTATAGTAAAAAATAATTATCAAAACCTTAAAGCTATACATGATAGTAATTTGAGTTCATCAAAGCTAACAGTTTAGCATAACAGGTACGGAAGAGCCAGATATCCCCACCCAAGGAGAATAAAAAACCCGATGCGCTCGAAGATCGGATTGCTTTGGCATCAGATGTTAATTAAAATTGTGCTTATAAAGTATTTATTAAAGAAATTAATATCAAATAAAAATAAATTTACACCGTTGTATTTAATAATTGCCTGGACCAGTTGTAATGATGCCCTAGCAGTAACCCTAACTTCTTTGCCAAGCAATCATAGATCTCTAAGAGCAAGTAACCTTCTGCTTAAGCAGCAGGAGAATAAAACTGCTCAGGAGTCAGTAAAATTGGTTGATGGAAATTATCAAAATCAGATAGGTGAACTATTAGCGCCCATACTATCAGATTCAGAAGGACCAGTTCTACTAGAGACTAAACCCAATACACCTGCTAGACTAACTGCTTTTGACTCTAAAACCATTCAAGTTGATAAAATCGAAGTCATTGGCAGCACCATCTTTTCACCAGAGCAGTTTCAGCAGATCATACAACCCTATCTAGGACGCTCCCTGACTATTGAACAACTAAGAGAAGTCGCGGATGATATTACCACCTTTTACCTCAAGCAGGGCTATATTAACACTAGAGCAATTCTTCTTGCCGATCAAACAATTGACATTACCAAGGGCATTGTTACAATTCGTGTCATAGAAGGGGGTATAGAAAAGATCGAAGTTGAAGGAACACGCCGCCTCAATCCCAACTATATCCGCAGCCGTGTCCAGTTGGGGACTGGAACACCATTCAATACTACTGATTTGGAAAACCAATTACGATTGTTACGGCTTGACCCAAAGTTGGACAGCATAGAAGCCAGCCTGCGCAAAGGAACAAAAGTGGGACAGAGCATTCTGATTGTTCGTGTTGTGGAAGCTAATCCGTTTGAAGGAAGTGTAGGGGTTGATAACTACTCACCTCCTAGTATTGGTTCTGAACGAATGAGCTTTAATGTTCGCCATCTCAACCTAACTGGCAATGGGGATGAAATTTCCTTCACTTATCGTCGTTCGACCACTGGCGGGTCTAATATTTTTGATTTTGGCTATCGCTTTCCCCTCAATCCCCGCAATGGTACCTTAGAACTGCGAACAGTGATCGACCGTAATCGGGTGACTCAAGCACCATTCAATGTTTTTGATATTGAGGGAGAATCTGAGCTGTATGAAATTCGATTTCGTCAGCCGTTGTACCGTACACCTCGGGAAGAATTTGCTCTTTCTCTAGGGTTCAGTTATAGAGATGGTCAGACTTTTTTGGGTGATGAGCCTCTTGGGTTTGGCTTTGGTCCAGATCAAAATGGCTCGACTACCCTGAGCGTGATTAAGTTTGAACAAGAGTATCTACGTCGGGATTTGGAGGGAACTTGGTTTTTGCGATCGCTTTTGAGTCTGGGAACTGGCTGGTTTGATGCCACTATCAACCCCGATCCTATACCTGATGGACGCTTTTTTCGCTGGCTAGGCCAAGTACAGCGGTTGCAGATTCTCTCAGAGGATAATTTCTTAATTATGGGAACCGAGGTTCAGCTTACCCCCAATAGCCTATTGCCTCCCCAACAATTTTTGCTTGGCGGTGGTCAATCCCTGAGGGGCTACCGTCAAAATATTAGAGCAGGGGACAATGGATTACGATTCTCTATTGAAGACCGTATCACTTTACATCGAGATGTAGACGATCACCCCACATTACAACTAATTCCGTTTTTCGACATGGGTTATGTCTGGAATAACCCTGACAATCCTAATACGTTACCGTCACAACGGTTTTTAGCGGGTATTGGCTTAGGGCTAATTGTGCAGCCAGTGACAGGGCTTAATCTGCGACTTGACTATGGCATTCCTCTGGTTGATTTGGATGATCGCAGTAACAATGCCCAGGATGAGGGCTTCTACTTTAATGTTCGCTATCAATACTAAACTATTTCAACTCTGACGATTACGGTGAATGGGCAACCGTGAGCGTCAACAGTCAATAAAACTTGATCAAATACTGACTAAATTACTAGGATTAGCGCCAACTGCCTATCTTTAGAATACAGACTTTGAATAGAAGAACAGATGTTCACTTCCTACATCGGGTGCTATGTTGCTGCGCTAGATTCGATTATAGTCTTGGTTTCCAAACTCCCTAGGAAATTTTTATGATCGAATGAATATCATCTAAAAGCAAACATTCCCGGTGAATCCATTGACCCATTCTAATTTATTGCCTGACCCGTTAAAAGCGTGGTACACCCAATCTGTCGAAAATTCTTTAGCAGAATCCGGCTGTGACCCTCAAGCCGGTTTGACCTCTCAACAGGTATCACAGCGGTTGGAATACTATGGCTTAAATGAGCTAGAGGAAAAAGCAAAGCGCAGTTCCTGGGCAATGTTCCTTGATCAATTCAAGGACATCATGCTGCTGATGCTGATTGCAGTAGCGATAGTTTCCGGGATTTTAGATCTGATCAATCTGCAACAAGCCTCAGAAAAGGCCAGTGAATTCCCCTTCAAAGATACGATTGCTATCCTCTCAATCGTGATTCTCAATGGCATCCTCGGGTATCTCCAGGAAAGCCGTGCTGAAAAAGCCCTAGCAGCCCTGAAAAGTATGGCATCCCCTAAGGTACGAGTGCTGCGGGATGGTCGTACCTTAGAGATAGATAGTCAACAGCTTGTGCCAGGGGACATCATGTTGCTGGAAGCTGGGGTACAAGTTGGAGCAGATGGTAGGCTGATCGAGGCATCGAATTTGCAGGTCAGAGAATCTGCACTGACTGGGGAAGCTAATGCTGTCAATAAAACCGTAGAGGTGGAGCTATCGGAAGATACTCCCATAGGCGATCGCATTAATTTAGTTTTTCAGGGAACTGAAGTTGTCCAAGGCAGAGGTAAAGTCCTAGTTACTGGTACTGGGATGAATACGGAACTGGGTAAAATTGCCCAGATGCTACAAGGGGTGGAAAGTGAACCGACACCTCTGCAACAGCGCATGTCTCAGCTGGGAAAAGTCTTGGTAACCGGTTCGCTGTTGCTAGTAGCACTAGTAATTATCATTGGCTTGGGCGTAAGCGGTTGGGACTTGAGTGTGTTCCAACAACTGGTAGAAGTTTCTTTAAGTATGGCAGTTGCTGTAGTTCCAGAAGGCTTGCCAGCGGTGGTGACTGTTACCTTAGCCCTAGGAACCCAGAGAATGGTACGCCGTCATGCTCTAATTCGCAAACTACCAGCAGTGGAAACCTTAGGAAGTGTGACTACCATTTGTTCTGATAAAACTGGTACCCTGACCCAAAACAAAATGGTTGTGCAACGGGTGGATACCCTCAACACTAGTATTCAGGTGACTGGGAATGGTTATGAACCTGTAGGGGAATTTCTCCTAGACAATCAGCCCATTACTACAGAACAGTATCCCGAACTCGAACCCCTACTTCTAGCTTGTGCTCTGTGTAATGATGCCATCTTGCAGTATGAACAGGGGGAGTGGAAGATTTTAGGAGACCCCACAGAAGGAGCATTAATTGCTCTGGCTGGTAAAGGGGGTGTGGATAAGGAACCTCTGAGTCAACAGTATTCCCGTGTGGATGAAATTCCCTTCTCCTCTGAGCGTAAGCGTATGAGCGTGATTTGTCAGTGGGATAGTTCTCCAGATAACTTTCAACCTGCTAACCTACCTGCTAACCTTGGCTACTCGAACACCAAAGGCGAACAACCTTGGCCTTTCGGCCACGCTACGCGAACAACCGAGAACCCACAACTGACCGGTTACATGATGTTGACCAAAGGGTCTCCAGAATTGGTGTTAGAGCATTGTACTTCATCAGTACATAATGATGACAGAGCAGCAGGAACTCTAGGGTGTCAACCCTTGACAGAAGAGCAGCGGCAACAGATTTTGGAACAGAATAACCAAATGGCAGGGGCTGGTTTGCGAGTGCTAGGTTTTGCCTATAAGTCCCTAGATAGCTTATCAGCTCCAGAAGCAGACCATGAAATCTTAGAGCAAGGGTTGGTGTGGTTGGGGTTAGTGGGAATGTTGGATGCTCCACGCCCAGAGGTACGAGAAGCAGTTCAGCGTTGCCGGAATGCTGGAATTCGTCCGATTATGATTACCGGAGACCACAAACTTACCGCTAGAGCGATTGCCCAGGATTTGGGAATTGCTAATCAAAGTGATCAGGTACTGACTGGTCAGCAGTTACAAAAGCTCTCCCAACTCGATCTAGAGGAACAGGTAGACCAAGTCAGCATTTATGCTCGTGTTGCTCCGGAACACAAACTCAGAATTGTTCAGGCACTCCAGGGTAGGGGTAAATTTGTTGCCATGACCGGAGATGGGGTGAATGATGCACCCGCTCTCAAGCAAGCTGACATTGGTATTGCTATGGGAATTACCGGAACCGATGTCAGTAAAGAAGCCAGCGATATGGTGCTGTTAGATGACAACTTTGCCACCATTGTTGCTGCCACAGAAGAAGGTCGGACAGTATATGACAATATTCGTCGCTTTATTAGATACATCCTGGGCAGTAACATCGGTGAGGTATTAACTATTGCCGCAGCCCCGATCATGGGACTACCAGATGTTCCCCTCACTCCCTTACAAATTCTCTGGATGAACCTAGTCACTGATGGTTTACCCGCTCTTGCCCTAGCTGTGGAACCAGCAGAACCCGATGTGATGACGCGATCGCCTTTTAGTCCTAGGGAAAGTATTTTTGCCAGAGGGTTGGGGTCTTATATGGTGCGCATTGGTATTGTCTTTGCCATTTTCAACATTACCTTAATGGCAATTGCCTATGGATACTTCCCTCACTGGAAGACAATGGTATTTACTACCCTATGTATTGCTCAAATGGGCCATGCCCTCGCAGTCCGCTCCAACAAACGCATTACTCTGGAATTAAACCCATTATCTAACCCTTATTTGCTGTTGGCAGTTACTGTGACTACTCTCTTACAGCTGCTACTGGTCTATGTACCCTTTTTGCAAGACTTCTTTGGCACTGAACCTCTGACTATCATGGAATTCGCTGTCTGTCTTGGCTTTAGTACGTCACTATTTGTTTGGGTTGAGCTGGAGAAATTATTTATTCGTTGGTATGGCAAGGGAAAAGTTCAAGGTTAGTCGGTTGGGAGGTTGGGAGGTTGAAGGTTGTTCGCGTAGCGTGGCCAAAGGCCAAGGTTGGGAGGTTGAAGGTTGGGAGGTTGAAGGTTGGGAGGTTGAAGGTTGGGAGGTTGAAGGTTGAAGGTTGTTCGCGTAGCGTGGCCAAAGGCCAAGGTTGGGAGGTTGAAGGTTGTTCGCGTAGCGTGGCCAAAGGCCAAGGTTGGGAGGTTGAAGGTTGCTGGTTGAAGGTTGCAGATTGAAAGTGAAATATTAAACGGTTAGAGATTTTTTTAGTTGATATCAGACTTCTCATCTTAAGGCTGTTAACCTATTCACCTAGAACCTGCTAACCTAGAACCTGCTCACTTTCAACCAGCTAACCAACCCTACAAGAGATGCCTTGGGCAAACAACCTCTTAACCTTTAACCTCTTAACCTTTAACCTCTTAACCTTCAACCTCTTAACCTTCAACCTCTTAACCTTCAACCTCTTAACCTTCAACCTCTTAACCTTCAACCTCTTAACCTTCAACCTCTTAACCTTCAACCGATTAACCTTCAACCTGCTAACCTTCAACCTGCTAACCCCCAACCTGCTAACCCCCAACCTGTAACCTTCATTGGATGTACCTTAAGAGCCTACACCTGCGACAGTTTCGTAACTACAGGGATTGCCTGGTTAACTTCGATGCTCCCAAGACAATTTTACTGGGTAATAATGCTCAGGGGAAATCGAATCTACTAGAGGCAGTAGAGTTGCTCTCTACCCTAAAGAGTCATCGGTCAGCACGCGATCGCGAATTGGTCTTAGAAACTACTCCCATTGCGGAGATTCGGGCTACTCTAGAACGAACCTATGGTTCAGTAGAACTAGGATTAACCTTGCGCACTCAAGGACGACGTACTGTTGCTCTCAATCAAGAATCCTTGCGTCGGCAGTTGGACTTTTTAGGTATTCTCAATGCGGTACAGTTTTCTAGCCTGGATTTGGAACTGGTGCGAGGAGCACCAGAACGGCGTCGCGCCTGGCTCGATTCAATTCTGACTCAGCTCGAACCAATTTATGCTTACATTTTGCAGCAATATAACCAGGTATTGCGACAGCGCAATGCTTTGCTGAAAAAAATCCGTAAACTTCAACAAGAAGGGGAAGTTGATGCATCGGTATCCAAGCAGTACAATGCGGAGCTAGGGTTGTGGGATGCCCAACTGGCTACTGCTGGCTCACGAGTCACCCGCCGTCGAGAGAGAATGCTAAAACGGTTAGCTCCTATAGCCCAAGCATGGCACGCTAGTATTAGTGGCAAGACAGAGGTATTGGATATTACCTATGCCCCTAATGTCAGTCTTTCCAAAGATGACCCCGATCTAGTCAAGCAGGCTTTTTTAGAGAAAATCCAACAGTACTCTATTCCTGAATTTCATCAAGGGAGAACCCTAGTCGGTCCTCACCGGGATGATGTACAGTTTACCATTAATCAGACTCCAGCCAAGTCCTATGGTTCTCAGGGTCAACAGCGAACGTTGGTATTAGCGCTTAAGTTAGCTGAATTGAAGCTGATTGAAGAAGTGGTGGGAGAGCCACCTCTGTTGTTACTAGATGATGTATTAGCTGAACTAGACCTGAATCGGCAAAATTTATTGTTGGATGCTATTCAGGATCGGTTTCAGACTTTGATTACTACTACTCACTTGGGAGCTTTTGATTCCCAATGGCTGAATTCGTCTCAGATTCTTTCAGTGCAAGCAGGACAGATTAAAAGGTTGGAAGCTTGATGGTTGATACTTGATGGTTGATCGGGTAAACTACTTTTACACTTTGTTATCTTTCTGCCTCCCTGGAGACTCCCGTTATAGCCGAAGGCTTAACGGTGAGAGGAAAGGGAGGACGAGCAGTTGTGTTCAGTTGACAATTCACATGGAATGTTTTAAAATGTAAGCATGGTTGAAAAAGCTTACCGTTACCGTTTTTACCCAAATCCTGAACAAGACAATCTGTTGAGGAGAACTCTAGGCTGTGTAAGACTTGTTTACAACAAAGCCTTATGCGCTAGAACAAAAGGATGGTATGAACACCAAAAACGAATCAGTTATAAAGAAACTTCCTCAATGTTGACAGGATGGAAAAAACAGGATGACTTGTTTTTTCTAAATGAAGTCAGTTGTGTTCCACTTCAACAGGGGTTAAGACATCTTCAAACTGCTTTTACTAATTTTTTTGCAGGTCGTGCCAAATATCCCAACTTCAAGAAAAAACGCAACGGTGGTAGTGCAGAATTTACCAAATCGGCATTTAAATGGAAAGATGGTCAGATCTATCTTGCTAAATGCCAAGAACCTTTGCCTATTCGTTGGAGTCGTCAATTACCTATAAACTGCGAACCAACTACCGTTATAGTTAACTTAGATCCATCTAATCGATGGCATATCTCAATCAGGTTTAATGATCATAGAGACTTGAGTTTGCCTGTGACGGATAAACAAGTTGGTTTTGATTTAGGAATTACTAGTTTAATCACGACCAGTGACGGGGATAAAATCACTAATCCCAAACATTTCAAAAAACTCAAGAAAAAACTGGCCAAATATCAAAAGGCTTTGTCACGAAAACAAAAAGGTTCCAATAATCGTTACAAAGCCAGATTAAAGGTAGCTAAAATACACGCAAAAATCAAGGACGCTAGAAAAGATTTTACTCACAAGCTAACCACTAAACTGGTCAAAGAAAACCAATTGATTGCGTTTGAAGACTTAGCGGTGAAAAACATGGTCAAAAATCAAAAACTAGCTCAGGTGATCAGTGATGCTAACTGGGGGGAAATAATCCGTCAGGTCAAATATAAATCAGAGTGGTACAGCCGTAAAGCTATTTCTATTGACAGATGGTTTCCCAGTAGCAAGTTGTGTTCTGTATGCCTCAATCGCGTCGAATCTTTACCCCTGAGTATTCGGGAGTGGGATTGCCCATCTTGTAATACTCACCACGATCGCGATATTAATGCATCAATTAATATCTTGGCGGCAGGGCTTGCCGTGTCAGTCTGTGGAGCGACCGTAAGACCTCAAGAGAGTAAGTCTCGGAGGGCTGGTGCGAAAAACTCCAAAAAAAGGGAGAAGGAAGCAGAAACCTAAGTCGTGAGTCTTAGGAATCCCCCGCTATAATCAAAGATTTAGCGGTGGGAGGATGTCAATAAGACAAAATTTTTTGGTTATACTAAGGTTGTTGTATCTTCTGATCACAATCAGAGATATAGCGTTTATCATACCGTAAGGATTCAGGTAGGGGCTTGACAAAGTCCGGGATGGAGCTGGAGAATCATCAGAAGAATGTGTAGCTTCTCACTAACCCCAGACACAGCTGCTGTATAACCAGAAGTCCTACGGAAGAACTGGTGCAGCTGGTAGTGGAGCAAAAAAAACTGCGATTAGCAACAGCACTCACTGATCGAAAGTCTGGTTGAAGAAATAGAAAGACTCAAACTCAGCCGAGACAATGACTCGAAAAACTCATCTAATCCACCATCAACGGACTTGCTCAAAAAGTCCGAAAAGAAGCAGGACTTGCAGGATTAATCCGAGAGTCCAGGCAAAAAGAAACCCGGAGGGCAGCCTGGACACAAAGGAAAGACCCGCTTTGGGTTTGGACGAGTAGACCGCGCTCGTTATACTTAGTCCCCAGCAATGCCCTTCCTGCGGTGGGAGTCTGATGGAAACCCCTTGCGTCAAAGTCGAAACTCAACAAGTAGCTCAGCTGGTGGAGCGACCCATAGAAATCGTAGAATATCAACGCCACTATTGTCAGTGTATTGAATGTGGGGTAAGAGCTACGGTACCGTGGCCTGATTCGCTCATCCCGGAGATGAAACCTTAGAATAGTGGAGCCTTACTAACAAACCTTTAACCCTATGCCGCATAACCTACCAACTATAAAGGCTCCACTATTCTTACGGTAACTTCTGACCCCTGGACTTGATTTGGGCGTGCGGTTGCAAGGATTACTGGGATGGCTGGGAAACTACGGACATCTGCCTTACTCCAAACAACTTCAGATGTTGTGGGAACTCGGTGGGATCAATATTGGAGTGGGAACGTTGGTGAACACCAACCAACGACTAGCAACAGCAAGCCAAGGGAGCGTTGAGGCTCATTGAACCTGGGTGGCTGTTGAACAACCCCTACTGCACGTGGATGAAACGCCGTGGGCGGTCAAGGGCATTAAAGAATGGCTCTGGGTACTGAGCCATCCCGAGTTCTGTCTATAACATGGCTGGAGATACACCCTCGCGAGGGGAACTGATTAGCCAGTTGGGACAGACCTATGACGGGGTTCTGATTACGGATGATTACAGTGTCTACAATGGCTATTATCGGTCAATGATCAACAGAAGTGAAAGCGCCCATCTGCGCCGTCACTTTCTCAGGTTAATCAAACAACCATTACTTCACAACCGAGCGATTGGGGAAGCCAAAGTTGAACTGATTGATGAAGCATGCAGGCCGTTATCGTCTCTGGCAACAAACTGGAGATTCAACCGTAACCCATCAGTGGGTAAGAGAATTCAAAACGAAGATACAGACAACGGTTCAAACCTGGAGTTGTTGCTGCTGGGGCAGCAAGCGGGGAAACTCTTGCGCTCTCTCATTGAGATTGCCTCCCAATGGTGGTATTTTTTAGACCATCCCCAAGTCCCACCGGATAATAAAAAGCGCCGAAAGGTCTCTACGCTTGGCGGTAACTAGGCGTAAGGGAACGTGGTGGCTGAAGTTCCCTCCAACGATTCGAGCAGACCGCTAATTTACTACACGACCAGTCCAAACTTGTCGTTTTCAGGGACGTTCGGTGATGGATTTCTTTGAGCAAGCTCTCATGGCTGTTGCTGGTCACTTGCCCGAAGCTCCTTCCCTTATCCCTTCTCCCCACACCTGAATCCTTACACCTAGAGAGCATTACGATAATCTTGGTTGTTGGCATTCCCTTATAGGATGTCTGAAAAGTAAAAATAAATGCGATCGCAAACACAAATGCGCGTACGCGCATCGGCGCGGCTGCAAGCAGATCGCAAAAAGAAAAACTCTCGTCACGATCAGCTGTCCATAGCAATAAAAGACAGATAACGAGAGTAAAATAATGAATCAATCATATCGTACCGATAAAACCTATGAACAATGGCAATTACTCGAAACACTTATACCACCAGCTTGCGCCGGGAGGTCGTCCATTAAGCGTAGAGATGCGCTCAGTAGTCAATGCCATCTTTTATGTCTTGGTAGCAGGATGTGCATAGGTCTTGTTACCTCACGATTTTCCCAAAGGTCAGACAGTCTATCATTACTTTCGGCAATGGCGTATCAGTGGTGATTGGGCTTAAAGTTACCGTAAGGATAGTGGAGCCTTTATGGTTGGCAGGCTATGCAGAAAAAGTTTAAAACTTATTGAATAAGGCTCCACTAACAATCAGGTTTCGTCTCTAGGAGAGAATTCACGAACAGTTACGAAAATGGGTACGGGTAATCGTTGACCATCAACAAGCGTCCGAGTGCAGCGATTCTTGATAGCCAATCAGTAGAAACCGCAACCATGATTCATTTGGAAGTGGGCTATGATGCTGCCAAACAGGTTAAAGGTCGTAAGCGTCATCTGGTGGTGGTATCCCATGGTTTGTTAATGGTTGTAGCCGTCAGTGCAGCTTCTTTACCAGAACGAGAGGGAGCCAAATTATTGTTCGACCAACTCCATGGACTTAGAGACAGATTTCACCGATTAATCAAAATTTGGGTTGATGGCGGTTATCGAGGTGAAGGTTTTATGAGGTGGGTGATGGATGTCTATGGCTGGATAAAAGAAACTGTGATGCGCTCAGATACCGTGAAAGGAAATGAAGTTTTACCAAGACGTTGGGTCGTGGAACGGACTTTCGGTTGGTTTAATTGGTGTCGTCGTCGAGCGCAAAGATTATGAAGTCTTACCAGCGACTTCTGAAACTATGATTCGAGTTGCCTAGATTTCTGATCATGCTTAGACGTTTGGCGTAGCCAATTACTTTTCAGACATCCTCTTAGATGATTAGATTTCTCCCAAGGGTTTACTCGTAACAGATGGGCTGCAACTTTGAGAACTATTCCCATCCTATCTGCATTGCTAAAAACATTGTAAAGAAATTTGGTATCTTCCCTGCAACCATTCAGATACATGATACTTTTTTAGATACTCTCTGAAAAAGCAGCAAAAAAAAATTTATCATTTGACACTGCTTTTAACTGATTCTCTTGCATTGCGAGCCTAGTGAAATCAACACCCAAGCTCTTTGGCAAGACTACAAAGTTTTAGGTTTTTTTAACCTTTCTGATCATTGATCATCAATTATATATATTCAGGATATCCGATATGAGTACAACACCAGATCAAACCGCAGATGCACGGAACCGCGTCATTGAATCCGCCAAGCGATTGGGAGTTCAACTCAATGAACAAGAATTGGAACGATGGATGAATTCCATTACCCAAACCACAGAGGGCAGCGATATTGTCGTCGATGAAAAGACAGGGGTTTTCGGTCACAAAGTCAGCATGTTGGATTTTGACCCGAAAGACCTGGAGCGTTTTCGCACTATCGGTAAAATTGTGGAATTTGACGATGTTCCTGGTCTGGTAGAAACTGCTTTGGCCCTCTCTGGTTCAGCCGCTCAATCCAAGGTTCAAACTCACCCTGGAGACTGTGACTACTTCGAGCGGGTGAATATTATTGCCCCCACCAAGGCTGAAGCTTGCCAGATTCTAGCTCGAATTATGCGTGAGAAAGCAATCAACAGCCTGTCGGGTGACAATTTTGAATTCATTGAACTGAAATTTGGTAGCTATCCCCAAGACGTTATCTGCAACGAACGCCCCTGTAGCAAAGGCTCACCGATCGCGTGGTCTTCTGACGAAGTTGTGGCTGGAAAGATAGAAGCGAGGGACTCTGAAGGAAATCCTGTCATCATCACCTGGGATTCTGTAGCCGACGATCCCGGTTGGTGTAAGCTGGACTGGGTAATTTCTGATCCAGTGCGCGGTCAATTGGCCAACGCTAGCAACATGTTGGATGTGACCTGGGAAGCTCCCGATGGTACAATCACTCCCTTAGACGGCTATCTAGACGCTTATTTTCAAGAGGTTTACCTGGATGCCGAATCTGCTCCCATCTTTAACAAACTGGTGAAGCAGGTTTCCAGCGATGTCATGGATGATTACGTGACGGCGTTGCAAGACCAAGTTAAAAAATATGTTAAGGAAGATCATCTCAACTATGGCAAAGCTGCCAAACGTTTGTATAATATATTCCGGCTGAATGGGCAGTATGAGGAAGCTGCCTTCCTGCGGGAACTTTTTGACGAACCGGCGGCATTACTTTATCAAGTCCACGCCCTGGTAAAAACGGTTCAAGAAGCCACGGAAAAAAGCACCGTCTTTGATATCGACAGCATTCTTGATCAGACTGATGAACTGATTATGTCAGTGATCAAGGTCTTGGAAGGGGAAGAGGAATTGGAGATCGTGCGCCATCTGCTGCGTCTATCCCGCTGCATCAGCCGTCAGGAGGAGGGGGTTCCCCTTGGTCCCCAAGTAGACGCAGCCCAAGCAGAGGTAATGAATATTGTCAACAATTTCTTCTACGAAAAGATGACAGCACTACCTGCAATTAAGGCTTATATTGACCAGCTCAAGAGTTGATAATTACTCTAGCCGCCTATCGTAGGGGAAACGCATCTTGTTGGATAAGCAGGGAGAGTTCTCCATAAACCCTGCCTTGTCTTGATGCAGTCGCTCATGGTTTTGGGTTTGGGTGCCAAACCTGTGTCGGCACCTTGAAAGCCCCGTGGCAATCGCCTTTAGCCGACTGCATCGCTTCGCTTGATTGTTGACAATGCACTTTCCATTGGGTTTGATGATTAGATTTGTCCCAAAGGTTTACTAGTACCAGATGGGCGACTCTTACCAGATGGGCTGTGCAACTGGGTTAGAAATATTCCCATCCTATCTGCATTGGTACAGAGATTGTAAATAAATTTGATCTCTTACTTGCAACCATTCATAAATATGATATCTTTCTAGATACTCTTCCTGAAAAAGCAGCCAAGAATTTAGCCTTTGACACTGCTTTTAACTTATTGTCTTGCATTGCGAGCCTAGTAAAATCAAGGCCCAAGCTCTTTAGCAAGATAACAAAGTCTTAAGTTTCTTCAACCTTTGTGATCCTTGATCATCAATTATATATATTCAGGATATCCCACATGAGTACAACACCAGGTCAAACCGCAGATGCACGGAACCGCGTCATTGAATCCGCGAACCGATTGGGGGTTCAAATCAATAGACCTCTTGCAAAAGTATTTTTATGATAGTGTTTACGTCAATTCTTGTCCACTGTTCCCTGTTCCCTGTTCCCTGTTCCCGACTTCTGCCGCGAAGTCTAATGAACAAGAATTGGAACGATGGATGAATTCCATTACCGAAACCACAGAGGGCAGCGATATTGTCGTCGATGAAAAGACAGGGGTTTTCGGTCACAAAGTCAGCATGTTGGATTTTGACCCGAAAGACCTGGGACGTTTTCGCACCATCGGTAAAATTGTCGAATTTGACTATGTTCCTGGTGTCGTAGAAACTGCTTTGGCCCTCTCTGGTTCAGCGGGCTTAAATCAAGGTTTGAGCATGAATCAACTCATAACCAGCAACTTTCAACTTCCGATTATGGACACGGGCGTTATTGGTTCGGAAGTTAGGTTGTGAGGAATCCCATAACACTTTGGGGAGATTGTAGCGATCGCATATTTGATCAGTCAGCTCCCGCGTCGTGAGTTTGAGGTCGTTAACTAGGTTGTAGATACCTTGGCAGCGGTTTCGTCGGGCAAATTCCACGGCCTGAACAATGTCGTCTCGGTGAATCCAATTGATAAAGTTATCGCCACTGCCAGGAAGCGTCGTGCCTGCCAGTCGCTCAAACCGCTTGCTTAACTCACGACCGGGACCATAAATCCCCCCAAGGCGCAGGATACAGACGTTGCAATTTTCACTGCTTGCCCCTAATAAAATATGTTCCGTCAAAGACAAAACCCGACCATGTTCGTTGGCTGGAACGATAGGAGAATTTTCATCTACCCATGCTCCCTGTTGGTTACCGTAGACGGCGCAACTACTTAGGTAAATTACCTGCTTCACTGTGGGATTATCTGCTAAAGCTGCTACCAAATTGCTAGCGGTGGGGATGTAGGTGGCTTCGTAGAAGTTGGCATCAACTTGCCTATTACTGATCGGGGCAATACTCAGGACGATAGTGTCTTGATCAATAAGTGCCGACTGCATCCCTTGGGTATCATCCCCTTTCATCACCACCACCTGTGAAGCGACTTCCTTCAGCTTTGCTACCCGTTCTTGGGTAGTAGTGGTAGCTGTAACCTGGTGACCCTGCTGGTGATGCCAGAAATTTGCTAGAGCTGTGCCAACATAACCGCAACCAATAATGGTAATATTCATATGGTAATATTCATAAGGTATAATCTTTAGGGACATCCGTAACAATTTCAATAAAGCGAGTCTGAACCCCTCGCTAAATAGATCCGTTGGAGGAATATGCTTGACTTCAACAGTTGAGCTGTTGGTTCCGGATTAAGTAACGTCAGATCAACCTGTCTAGGACTTTCTAATAGAATTCCCAGAGGTTATGATCACGTAACAGTTTTGGCTGAATCCTGAACAGCTTTTGATTTCCCGATAGATATTGCTGTTTTATTATATCAATTTTAGCCTAAATGTAAATATTTGTAAATGTAATGTAAAATACATACGTTGCTGTGCTAAAATGTCGTAAACTAACAGCGATTAGCCAAGGGTTGCACACCATCAGCCCAAAATCCTCAACGTTTCAAGTCGAGGAGATTTCAAATCAGCGACTTACCCCAATTATTTGGGATTATGTGAGAGGAATAGTGGTACAGTATTTGTGGTATTGCTACAGAGTTGAGATCGCTTAAACAGCTTAATCTGGATTCAGCAGCTTGATATCGAACTCTGTAACCTCAGCATATGCGCTACGCGCACGCTGCTTGAGGTGCCGTGAGCTTTTGGCTCAGGCTACTTGATGTGCCGTCAGCCGTTGGCCGTAGACCAAGCTAAGGGAACAGCGGTGAGCTAAAGCTCACGCTGCGCGAACAGCTTTTTTTATTCAAAAGCACCGATTGCGCTACGCCCACGCTGCTCTGTTGGCAACTTTTGTCCTGTACTGAGATTTACGCCTAGTCTTATAAAAGTAAAAGAAAAAGATCACCATGAAACCATATTTCTCTGGACTTTTAATCCTATCCACAGTAACCACAATGACTGGTTGCACGAACGTTGGTGGTACGCCAAGGGCACAGGCTGCGCCATGCGAAAATCCTGTCACAAAAAACGATGTTCTAGCTGCACAGGAAAGCTGGGGCAAAGCCATTGTCGCCATTGGCAAGGCAGAAAGCCCACAAGCAGAAGCACAAAGTACTCTTGACAGGCTTTATGCTTATGATCTTGGTACGGTTTTGTTCAAACCAACACTGGCCAGCGATGATCCGTTCAGAGGCACGGAGAAAGAGGCTTTGTCTTATTTTGTCGGCGGCAGCATCAGCGAAGATAAAGGTTTTGCTCTTGCGCCCTATAATAAAGTGCGCTTTGAGAATGAAGGAATTATTACCAACTGCGATACAGCCATGTCGATGGGTGAGTATTTTTTCACCAAAACAGACGGTAGCGAGATCAAGGTAGAATACTCTTTTGGTTATGTTCGCGATGAAAACGGTGATCTGAAAATCAATCTGCACCATTCATCTCTGCCGTATCAAGCAAAATAAGGGCGATTGACCGTAGGTCACGCTACGCGATCGCACGTCTGACAAAAGTTGAGCTAGGTCTGGCGCTAGACTGTCCACCCATTGCTGTTGCTGGCTCGACTCTTTTGGCGGTTGAATCTCTTCTGGTGGTTGGGTCATTTCGGGTGCTGCTTCTATCTGTGATGCTTCAGATAATGCGCTCGGCTCTACAGGGGGCTGATTTGCTTCTGGCTTGGGCGTTTCGGGTACTGCTTCCTTAGATTCTGCTTGAGCTGTAGGTGGTGTTTTTGATGCGTAAAATTCAGCTAGTGCCCTAGCTTGGCCTTGAGGTATGGCATCATTAAATATTTTGCTAAGAGACCTCCTGTGATGAACAACGGTGAGCCAAAAGCAATCATCAAAGTCACTCTCAAGCAATGCTTTGGCACCATAAGGAAGACAAGGATAACGATCAAATAGAGCGGTTCTGTGGTTGGATGAGGTACACAAGAAATGGCTTTCCCCTAGTAGGGCTGATCAAGATGTACCTCACAGTCGCGGGAACCGCTATCACTCTTTAGTCGCCGCCACCGCAGCCACCACAGCCGCCACCGCAGCCACTATCACCGCCACCGCAGCTACTGCCACCGCCACCGCAGCCACTATCACCGCCACCGCAGCTACTGCCACCGCCACCGCAGCTACTGCCACCGCCACCGAAGCCACCGCCACCGAAGCCACCGCTATTACCAGAATGGCTGGGAGGATTAAATACCTTTAGCAAGTCTTCTAGACCATATTGGCTCAAAACTGTACTACCAAATAGAGCAAATGCCAGGGCTAGTTGAGAATTGTTTTGAGCATTTTGCAGCATCCGATGCTTAACTTTTAGGTTTGCTAATACAGTATCGCCATAACGACTACGGTTGACTGGTACAACCAGAAAGAACAAACCAATGATTGCTGTGATGACGCACAGTATGATCAAGAAACCGACTGGCTTATGTCGCGAAATGCCTACTATAATCTTGCTGATTCCTAGGAGCAAGACAGCAAACAGAGGCAGTGCGGGATATTGCTGGGCTGATTGGGCTTGGTCTTTTGTAAGTAAGAGATTGAGATCGGTTAAGCGATCGCGTATTTGGTTTGTAGCGGATCTAGCGGCTCTTCTGATCGGAGTGATGGTCTTACCAGTTCTAGCACCATTATCAATCTTAAACTCAAGGGGATCATTTTTGTAAACCAAAGGATTGACTAATTCTAGCCCTCGGTATTCAGGCACAGGTTTTAAATGTCCACTCTGCACAAGGTTAACGATGGCTGTATCGACAGCTCGCTGTTGACCACCAACTAAATAGCCTGTCTCATAGGCATCGAGAGAGACCGATTTGCCATAGGGTGCGGAAGCTGGTTGTCGTAAATACCAACGTAAACCGTAGGCCAAGACTACCGCAGCACTTACTAGCAATAGATAGAACCTGAGAAATAATGGTCCTGTAAAATTAAGTGGATTTGCGCTATTGACTAAGGCTAATGACTGACAACCTGTGATGGTTACTGCCAAGACGAACAATAGGAAAACAATCGCGTATTGGTTGAGGCTGAAGTTGGGGAGTGACTCTAAACTAACCTTAGGTAAGTGCCCCCTAAATCCCCCAATTCTGGGGGACTTTGACATCATTACCCCTCCCGGTGCGCTTTCCGTTGGCGAATTAAATTCGCCACGGGTCGCACCGAAAAATTGGGGGGCAGGGGGGCAAAACCAATTAACTTTAGGTAAAATCCAGTGCTGCTGAGGGTTTACCCGCACAAAATTGACATCCTGACTAACATGAATATCAGCAGGTGCCCAAATATCTAATGGTGGTGCTTCCCCAAAGAAATAGTGATAGCTGGCTAGGGTTTTACTGTACCAATCGTCGAATTTAGACTTTTCTCTGGCACCACCACCACTAGGCAGATGATGAAAGGGGGTTTGTAGAATGTTTGGGCAAAATTCCCCCCAGTAAGAATGGGTATAGGTTAAGTGTAGATGCCACACTTGATCTACTGGGTCAGAAGGGGAGACGGGATGGTCAGCTACTACTGCTAGAAATGCAAATTTCTTGTATTCTTCAATTACCCGCTGAGTGTAGTTAAAACTCCAGCGATTTTCCCGAGCTAGTCGCTTGCTAAAGGGAAATTTAGCATCAGGGTCATCTAAAGAAAATGCCTGAAGGCGTTGATATAATTGGGTTTGTTGAAGGTTCATAATTGTTGGTATTTTCTTGTACAATGCTAGTTACCTGAATCTACCCATATATTTCTATTCAGCCCAAAAATAAGGTTTTATGAAAACGTGTTTTGATTTTGCGTTCGCGTAGCGTGGTCTACGCCCAGGTGGGGGAATGCGTCGCGATTTTGTTCAAATAAATGTGAAGATAGTTTAAATATTTCTGGATAATTTCAAAAATATGGTATAATCTATATACTATAAAGTATGCTAGTTGCCTGAATCCCATACCCCCATAACTTAAAGCGCTGCTTGACTCACAATTCTTAGGATTAAAATTCCTAGTAAATCCTGAGGGAGTAACAGCGCTAATCATCAACATGCAAATTTTCGTAAGTCAATCAGAGTCAAGGAGACTCCTGTAGCTTATTGGATCTGGCAATCTACCAAAATACGGCAATCAATAGAAATGAATAGAGTAGTTACTTTAACACTAGATGGTGACCTAGATAGTGGAATTCGAGTCACTTTGACATGGGGAACAACAGACAAGTCAGCTGAAGGAAAAATTATGAGTCGGTTGGCCCCAAACCCCGAAATTTATCAACTATACACCGATTGGCAGCAAGGATATCGTAATTTAGAGTATTTTTACCGAAACCCCCGCTTAACTCCCAAAGGACTGTACATCTCTTCGGTTAAATCCTGTGAGCAATTGGTTGACGAGTTAAGGAACAATATTAACCAATGGCTGAATTCTAGATCCGATGGCTTTGACCAGGTCAGAGATCAATTAACAACTGAGTTAAGCCGTCATCGTGATACTCGGGTATTGATTCAGACCGATAATCCTCAGCTTCAACGATTACCATGGCACCTCTGGGATGTATGGGAAAATAATCATGACTCCGTTGAATTTAGTTTAATTCCCTTGGAATACCAGCCACATCCAGAAACTAAACTGAGAAATCGGGTCAGACTATTAGCTATTCTTGGTAACAGTGAGGGAATTGATATCGAAACCGACCGCAACTATTGGCAGCAAGTCTCTAGCTTAGACTCATCCTCTTGCTTTCTAGTAGAACCGACACGAGAGGAGTTAGACCAAAAACTTTGGGAAAACGATGGTTGGGATATTCTGTTTTTTGCTGGTCATAGTTCTAGCGAATGTAATGATGAAACCGGTCGAATTTATATAAATCAGGAAGACAGTATTCTCATTAATGAGTTAATCCCAGCTCTCAAGCAAGCCATTAAAAACGGCTTGAAGCTAGCTATATTTAATAGCTGTGATGGTTTAGGTTTAGCCAATGCTCTAGCTAAATTACAAATGCCACAAGCGATTATTATGAAAGAGCCAGTGCCCGATGAAGTTGCCCAGACTTTCCTCAGGTTTTTTCTGGAAGAATTTTCTCAAGGAAAGTCTCTCCAGAAGGCAGTTAAAGTAGCACAAAAAAGACTGCATTATCTAGAGAATCGATTAGATATAAAATTACCCTACGCTACTTGGTTACCAGTGATTTATCAGCATCCTAAAGCACAACCTTGGCGTTGGCCAGTGTCAGGATCATTAGTTAAACTTTTGATTAAATTAGCGTTAGGGACTGTTGCGATCGTTAGCATTTACGGAATTTATAAACTTGGCACAGAACCTAACAAGCTAGGAGATCAGATTAGTTCTGGGGAAGAGATACTGGATACAACCTCTGCTCGACGTTTCAAGCAACGGGGTGTTAAATTTGTGGCAGAATGTCAGACTCCATTGAGAGATAATTTATCTATTTTTAGTCAAAAAACTTGGCAACGATTGCAGAGGTGTTGGTGGACAAAATCTAACTATAAAAAAGCTGGTGATTTATTCTTAAAATCCTGGCAAGAGGAAGACAAAAACCCAGAAACGTTAATTTATCTGAATAATGCCCTCTTAGAGGCTACTAAATCCGATTACTATACCATTGCGGTGGCGGTGCCCATCGTTAGGAACAAGGATGGCTCTGTCAAGAATCCGGAGCTAGCTCAAAAAATTCTTCGAGGAATCGCTCACGCTCAAACAGAAGTTAACTTAGACCTTTTTCAGGATAATGACAAACTCCCTAACAACTTTATTGAAAAGTTACCAGGAAAGGATGTTTTAAACGGTAAATCAATCAAGGGTAAGGGTCTCAAAGTTATTATTGCTGATGATGCCAATATCCCCTCAGAAGCGATCCAAAGGGCAAAAGCAATAGTCAAGGAACGGGATATCCTAGGGGTAGTTGGTCACTATGCTAGTGATATGACTATGGAAACGGTGGATATTTATAATAGTAATAAGCTAGTGTTAATCTCCTCTGGATCCACAACGGAAGAATTAACAGAGCACCCTAGAAAATTTTTCTTTCGGACGGTACCTACCGCTAAAATTTCAGCCCAATATTTGGTTGATTATTTGGTTGACATTGGTTACCAAAAAGCGGCAGTTTTTTATAATCCTCGCAGTCCATTCACTCACTCGTTCTGGCAAGAATTTAAACAGCAGTTTACTAACCAAGGAGGAGAACTTGTCGATATCGAACACTATGATATATCTAAGCCCAACTTTAACCCTAAGCAAGCAATAGAGGAAATTGGGAAAACCCAGGACACAGCTATTGTTTTAAATCCTGATGGTCAAGTCACCAATGCTGTCACTAATGCTATCGATATGATCAAGGAAAACAATGGTCGTAATGTGATGGTGGGTTCCTCGGGAATCGCCAGGTCAAAAACACTAGCACTTAAACAGCCCGATCTATTCGAGAACCTTGTGGTGTCTGTTTCCTGGCATCACCTAAACAGTGCTAACCCACAAGTTAATCAAGATGCTCAAACCTTATGGGGAAAATCTTTTAATTCCTTAACTGCCTGGTCTGCTTTAGCCTATGATGCAACTCGTGGGTTGATTACGGCTATCGAAAAACAGAACAATCCGACACGCATTGGTATGCAGAAAACCTTAAGAAGTCCTGATTTTATTGCCGAGGGGGTAACCGGAAAAATTGAGTTTGAACCGTCTAACGGTAATCGTAAGAATCCCTCACAAATCTTAGTCCATGTGGTGCCTTGTCCCAACCAGGAGTCTGGTTTAGCCTTTGTGCCCCTTGAGTATTCTTCTTGTGATCAAAAGCATTAAGATATTAGCTATCAGCATTCAGCATTCAGCATTCAGCGATCAGCCAAAGGCTGACAGAATTCTAAATTCTTAATTCACCATTCTTAATTCAATCTTTCCAAAACACTATTTAATAACTGCAGCTGATAAACCTGGCTGCTGACATCCTGTGGTTCTTGATTTTTTTGTAAACTGATCACTTTCTCTGCCTTGGCTTGATACTGACGCACCATCGAGAAAGCTTCTTTACTGAAACAAGTCAGATAATCCTTAGCTGCATCACTTAAGGCTTGGGCTACTTGATGGTCATAAGAGTCAGCAGATGAATTTGATTTATCTTTCTTTGCCCCTTTACTGAGGATATAGCTAGCCCCTCCAGCCATGGCTGCACCCACTTTACCTTTTAAAGCCAAACGGATTCCAGTAGCAAGAGCAATTGGGATAACTTTCTTTAACTCCTCGGAAGAGTCGGCAGGCTCAGGTATAATAACTTGGGGAGTATCGGGAACAGAAATGATTAGCTTACCAGGATACTGATGCTCAAAAAACTCACAAGCTTTATCAACCCATTCCTGGATTGCTTGTTGATATCCATCCATGTCTTGTTGGAATTGTGCTTGCCAAGGGTTAAATTCCCCTTGCTGAAGTGCTGTCAGAAGTTTCGATTGATAGCGTTCTAACAGTTTGGGCAAATAGAGCCAACTCTCGAAATCAGAAACAGTGGCTTGGAATCCTTGTTTAATCAATTTCTGAGCTTTTTGTTGTAGCTCAAGTTTAGCCTGATGCTTCTCTTTGGCAGTTTCTAATTCTGAGTTGATGACTTGGATTTTAGACTGTAGTGCTGCTTTAACTTGAGTTGCGATCGCATCCACACGATCCAGCCGAACCGTTGTCTTTTCCCGTTGAGCAGCTACCATGCTTTGCAGTGCTGATTCAAACATCGCCAATCCCGTCGTATGTGCTTGATCAGATAATCCTTTTAGTCTAGCTCTCAAAGCAGGTAGGGCATCAACTCGATACAAGTTACTAAGGGTATTCGGTAATTCCGAGCGAAAACTTTCAGCTACAAACCGTAGCCTAGTCTGGACTTCTTTTTGCTGATTAGGTTCCAATAAATTCAGGAAATTGACTACAAAAACAACAGTCTTGATTCCTCTATCTATTAACCAATCTCTCAGGTTTTCCCGCTCACCCAAAGTCATCAGCTGGCGACCATCCAGTACTTGAACTACTAAATCTGCCGTTAGCAGTTGGTCGCGCACTAATTTATCCTGAGCTTCCCGGTCATTTGTTCCTGGTAAATCCAGAAATTCTACACCAGTTTTTAGGAAGGGATGGGGACAGTAAACGTCTACCGAAGCGACATCAGAGCGCATACACCGTTGCTCATCTAAGATAGCATAGCGCTTCAAGACCTCTGTGCTATTTTCACTAATTTCTGTGCCATCAGTCAGGGTAATTCGAGTATGCAATTGTTCTCCATATCGGATATGAATTGCAGCCCCTGTAGTGGGAATTAGACCAATGGGCAGAGTGCGCTTTCCTAGCAAAGCATTGAGCAAGGTGGATTTGCCATAATTAAACGGACCAAAGACAGCAATCCTAAATGTGGGATTTTCTAAATGGTCGCACAGGGCAATCACATCCTTTCGCAAGGGTGAGTCTTGCTCCAAATCAAGCAGACCGATAGCAGACCTAAGAGAATTAACAACAGACTGATAGATTTGCTGATCTTCCATGACAAGTTGTGTTAAGTAATTGGTCTGTGGTTCTACTCCTCGACTTGAACCCAGCACTAAGCACGGTAGCAAATACAGTATAGCCAAAAAAAATAGAGAGCCGTTCGTGTGACTCTCTTGATCATCAGGGTGCATCTACTGATCTAAGTATAGCAAGATAAATGTGGGGTGCAACCCCTCATCCCTCTAAGCCAGCAAAATGTTACAAAACTTAATAGTGTGCATCGGCTTAATGATTGGGATGAAGGGTACGCAACGCTTCAAACCTATCACTTCAAATATGTAAAGAACTCTTAAGACATCTCAAAAAAAATAAGAGAGCCGTTGGTGTGACTCTCTCGATCATCAGGGTGCATCTACTAATCTAAGTATAGCAAGATAAATGTGGGGTGCAACCCATCACCCCTTTCAACCAGTAAAATGTTACAAAACTTAATAGTGCGCATCGGCTTAATGATTCTGATCAAGCGTACGCACTCCCAAAGCAACCACCAGTTGACTTGAAACCCCTCACTTCAAACACCATTAGAATTTTTCAGCAATCTCAAAAAAAAATAGAGAGCCGTTGGTGTGACTCTCTCGATCATCAGGGTGCATCTACTGATCTAAGTATAGCAAGATAAATGTGGGGTGCAACCCATCACCCCTCTAAGCCAGCAAAATGTTACAAAACTTAATAGTGTGCATCGGCTTAATGATTGGGATCAAGCGTTCGCGCCGCTTCAAACCTATTCAAATAAGTAAATAACTCTTAAGGCATCTCAAAAAAAATAAGAGAGCCGTTGGTGTGACTCTCTCGATCATCAGGGTGCATCTACTAATCTAAGTATAGCAAGATAAATGTGGGGTGCAACCCCTCACCCTTCTAAGCAAGCAAAATGTTACAAAACTTAATAGTGTGCATCGGCTTAATGATTGGGATGAAGGTTAAGCACCGCTTCAAACCTATCACTTCAAATATGTAAAGAACTCTTAAGACATCTCAAAAAAAATAAGAGAGCCGTTCGTGTGACTCTCTCGATCATCAGGGTGCATCTACTGATCTAAGTATAGCAAGATAAATGTGGGGTGCAACCCCTCATCCCTCTAAGCAAGCAAAATGTTACAAAACTTAATAGTGTGCATCGGCTTAATGATTCCGATCAAGCTTACCAACTCATGCAGCAACCACCAGTTCCCTTCAAACCGCTGACTTCAAGCACCATTAGAACTGTTAAGCCCTCTCAAAAAAAAATAGAGAGCCGTGCTTGTGACTCTCTTGATCATCAGGGTGTATCTACTTGATCTCAGTATAGCAAAATAAATGTGGGGTACAACCCCTCACATGGTTAAACCAGTAAAATGTTATAATTATTGGCAGTTTTACGGTAGAATGCCTAGGGCGTGTTTTCTTGCCTCGGAGATCCCCCGTTGGTCCCCCTTAAAAAAGGGGGACGAGCGAGTATGGCTCCCCCCTTTTTTAAGCTATGCTTTATAAACATATTTCTTTACAAAAAACTTGACAAAAGTAACTTGATATGATTAGTGTGATCAAAAAACTTGACGTCCCACGTTCTCGCTCAGTTTGTATAGGAAAAGCCTTTTGCCAAA